>NZ_CP046400.1:300000-587500 GCF_009762795.1 Pseudodesulfovibrio cashew
ATGGGTGAAACCCTGCTGCTCACCGGTGTCAAACGGGCCCTCATTTTCTCGGGCGCGGGCGGCTTCGACGAGCTGACCACCTGGGGCGTAAACCGAGGCTATGTCATCAAGGACGGCGTCATGGAAAAGATCGCCGTCGACCCGGCCAGCCTCGGCTTCGAAGCGCACCGCCCAGAGGACGTGGTAGTGAACGGCAAGGACGACGCCGTGGAAAAACTCAAGGCCATCCTGGCCGGAGACGGGCCTGCTGCCATGATGGACATGGTGGCCCTGAATCTGGCAGGGTGCCTCCATCTCCTCGACGAGGGCTCCCTGGCCGAGTGCGCCGCCAAGGCCCGCGACGTCGTGAAAAACGGACTGCAAAAAGGAATCCCCTATGTTGGATAAATTCAGAGAGGCCAAGCAGCTCGAGATCGAGTCGCTGCGCAAGGACTTTGCGGAAGGCCGCATCCCCGCCGCCTACCAGGGCGAGCGCCCCTCGTTCGTGGACGCCATCCGGGCCAAGGGTCCGGGCGCGATCATCGCCGAATTCAAGCCGGCCAGCCCGTCCAAGGGCGTACTCGGCGAGAACCTCAACCCACTCGACTGGGCCGAGACCTACGCAAAGAACGGGGCCGCCGCCATCTCCGTGCTCACCGAGCACAAGTACTTCAAGGGCACCCCGGACTTCCTGTTCATGATGAACGGCCCGGGCGTCCCCCTGCTGCGCAAGGACTTCATATTCGACCCGCTCCAGGTGGCCATGACCGCGTCCAGTCCGGCCTCGGCAATGCTGCTCATCGCGCGCATGTGCGACGACGCCGCCCACCTGCGCCAACTGATCGAAATCGCCCGCATGCCCGGCCTTGCCCCGGTGGTGGAGATCTTCGACCAGGCCGACCTGGACATGGCCCGCGAAGCCGGAGCCGACATCATCCAGGTCAACAACCGCGACCTGGACACCCTGCAGGTGACCCTGGACCAGGCCCGCAAGTTCATCACCCAGAAGAAAGAGGGCGAACTGTGGATCTGCGCCAGCGGCGTGAACGAACGTGCCGAGGTGGAGGAAATGGCCTCCCTCGGGTATGACGCCGTGCTCATCGGCACCAGCCTGATGCGGGCCGAAAACCCCGGCGAGAAGCTCGCCGAACTGACGGGAGCAAAGTAAAATGCCACGTCCCCTGGTCAAGGTCTGCGGAATGACCCGCATGGAAGACGTCAGGCTCTGCGTGGAGCTGGGCGTGGACCTGCTCGGGTTCATCTTCCACCCCAAAAGCCCGCGCAACGTGGACCCGGCCTTTGCGGCCTCGGTTAAGACGGGCAAGACCACCAAGGTCGGCCTGTTCGTCAACCAGACGGCCGACGAGGTCATCGAGATCATGGACCGCTGCGGCCTGCACGCGGCCCAGCTGCACGGCGGGCAGGACCGCGCCTTCTGCGAGAAGGTCGGCCCGGACCGGGTAATCAAGGTCTTCTGGCCCGACACCTACGCCTCGCCTGTGGCACTGGCCCGGGATCTGGATGCCTACGCAGAGGTCTGCGGCCACTTCCTGTTCGACGCAGGCAAGACAGGCCAGGGCGGAACCGGCACGACGATCAACTTTGCATCACTGCAAGGCATTGAAATACATACACCCTGGTTCATTGCAGGTGGCATCGGCCCCGATAATGTCGACCAGGTGCTGGCCCTCAACCCTCCGGGTATCGACATCAACTCCGGAGTGGAGAGTGCGCCCGGCATCAAGGACGCTGCCAAGCTCAGGGCGGTCTTCGACCGGCTCGAGGCAATGGACGACTAGCAAAGCACGAAAAGGGCCCCGGATCGGGAAGGGAGACGATTCCCTTCCTCCGGGAGGCCCAGTAAGGATAGAATCATGAAGAAAGGATACTTCGGCGACTTCGGCGGACAGTTCATTCCCGAGCTGCTCATGCCGCCGCTCATCGAGCTGGAGCAGGCCATGGAGACCATCCTCCCCACCGAGGAGTTCCAGACCCGCTTCACCCACATGCTCAAGGAAAACGTGGGCCGCCCCTCGGCCATCACCTACTGCCCTAACCTGTCCAAGGACCTGGGCCTGGACCTCTGGCTCAAGCGCGAGGACCTCAACCACTCGGGCGCGCACAAGATCAACAACACCCTGGGCCAGGGACTGCTGGCCAAGATGATGGGCAAGGACGTGCTCCTGGCCGAGACCGGCGCAGGCATGCACGGCGTTGCCACCACCGTGGCCGCAGCCATGCTCGACATGAAGGCCGTCATCTACATGGGCGCCACAGACGTGGTTCGCCAGGCCCCCAACGTGGGCCGCATGCGCCTCATGGGCGCTGAGATCGTAGCCGTCGAGTCCGGCACCAAAACCCTCAAGGACGCCATCAACGAAGCGCTGCGCCGCTGGCTCTCCGACCAGGAGACCACCCACTACTGCTTCGGCACCGCAGCCGGGCCGCACCCCTTCCCCACCCTGGTCCGCGAATTCCAGCAGATCATCTCCAAGGAAGCGCGTCAGCAGTTCATGGACCGCAACGAGGGCAACCTGCCCGACGTGGTCGTGGCCTGCGTGGGCGGCGGCTCCAACGCCATCGGCATGTTCCACAACTTCGTGCCCGACGAGTCCGTCAAGATCGTGGGCGTGGAGGCCGCAGGCACGGGCGAGCCGGGCTGCTACAACTCCGCTCCCCTGGACCGGGGTACCGACGGCGTGCTGCACGGCATGATGACCAAACTGCTTCAGACGGAAGAGGGCCAGATCCTGCCCTCGCACTCCATCGCCCCCGGCCTGGACTATCCCGGCGTGGGCCCGGAGCATGCGGAGCTGCAAGCTTGCGGACGAGTGGATTACACGACCATCAACGACGGCCAGGCCATTAACGCCTTCAAGCTGCTGTCCAGGCGGGAAGGTATCATCCCGGCGCTGGAGTCCTCCCACGCCGTGGCCTACGCCATCGAGAACCGGGAGCAGCTGCAAGGCAAGTCCGTGCTCGTCTGCCTGTCCGGCAGGGGCGACAAGGACCTCGGCATCTTGGACGAGATTTTGTAGAGGGGCGCCTCCCCCGGCTTCCCATCCCCTTTCCCTTCCCAAAATTCTTGGCGCGCTTCGCGTCGTGAGCGGAGGGATGGCTAGGAGAGGGGAAAACTACAACGAGTTTTACCTTAGTTGGAGATAGATATGAATCCTATGCAAGTGAAGATAGAAGAGGCCAAGAGCAAGGGGAAGGTGGGGTTGATTCCCTTCCTGCCCGCGGGATTCCCGAACAGGGAACAGTTCTGGAAGGAGCTGGAGCAGTTGGACAAGGCCGGGGCATCGGTCATCGAGATCGGCATGCCCTTCTCAGACCCCGTGGCCGACGGCCCCGTGGTGGAAAAGGCCTCCCTGAAATGCCTGGAGGACGGCATCAACCTGACCTGGATCTTTGACGGGCTCAAGGAGCGCAAGGGGCAGTTCAATGCCGCGTTGCTGCTCATGGGCTACCTCAACCCGGTATACCAGTACGGACTGGACAAGTTCGGCGCTGACTGCAAGGCAGCCGGGGTCTCCGGGCTGATCATCGCGGACATGCCCCTGGAGGAATCCGACTTCGTCAAGGAAGCCATCGAGCCGCACGGTGTGGCCCTGGTCCCGCTGATCGGGCTGAACACCTCCAAGGAGCGTATGAAACTCTATTCCGACGGCGCTTCCGGCTTCTGCTACTTCGTCTCGGTCCTGGGCACCACGGGCCAGCGCGAGTCCCTGCCCGCAAAGATCAAGGAGAAGCTCAAGGAGGCCAAGGAGGTCTTCGACATCCCCATCGCCCTGGGCTTCGGCATCAAGCACCCGGACCAGCTCGCCGAGTTCGAGGGGCTCATGGACGCAGCCGTGTTCGGGTCCGCCCTGATCTCGCATATCGAGGCCGGCAATTCGAGCACACAATTCATGGAGCCATGGCAGTAAGCCACATATGACCACAAAAAATGGAACAGCCCGGCATGCCGGGCTGTTTTTTTGTGTGCGGCAACCGCCTTCCCTTATCTCCGTCTGTGCACAACTCTTCCCCAACGGCACAAAAAAACCGAAGGCCCCGTAAAGACTGGGCCTTCGGCTCTTATGCGTTTATTGCATCGTTAACTGTCGTCGTTGCTGTCACGGTTTTCGTCCTGGCTCTCCGTGATGTTTTCGTCCCACAGCCCGCAGCTGTCGGAAATACAGGAGAGGCACGGTCCGGGGTAATCCATGTTGGGCATACTTGCCTCCATTGTCGGAGTATAGGAAAGGCCGGTCAGGCGCTTGGCGGATCGGCCACAGTGTCTAATTTATCTAAATAGATAATAAGAATCATTATCAAGCTGGCAAGAGCATTACCTGGAAAATCGACAAAAAAAAGCCCGGTTGTTCCGGGCTTCGCTTTTCAACAGACTGAAACTGCTATTAAAAATTTTTCCTGCAATATTTTAGGAATTTTTGAGCCTCCACAAAGCTCGGATTGATCTCCAGGGCGGTCTCAAGATTTTTGACGCACTCGGTGTTCAAGCCCTTTTCGAAATAGACGCGGGCAAGATTGAAGTAGACGTTTTCGTCGTTGTCCACCAACTCCAGGGATTTCCGGTAATAGCGGATGGACTCGTCGTAATGGCCGTTTTTCCGCAGGCTGATGCCGAATCGGTTGAATTTCTGCCTATGTTCGAAGGAAAACGCTTCTGGCAGGCCCATGAGAGTATCGAGCACGTTCTTGAGCTTGGAGAACTCCTTCTTTTCCGAGTAGACCTCGCCCAAACCGTAGTTGGCGTCGACGTTCTTGTCGTCGATCATCAGCGCCTTGAGAAACTGCGACTCGGCCTCGTCCAGATCGCCGTTGGCAAAGGCCTCCTCACCCTGCGCCACTTTCCGCGACAGGGTTTCCAGCGCCGGGACCGTATGCAGACGGTAATAGGTGGGCTCCGGCGTGTACTGCTTGAGGAAGTCCAACCGCTTCAGTTCCGTCCGAACGCCGGACGGGACGTGGTGCTGGTTGAGAGGCTGGACCTCGAAGTTGTCGACGGACAACTGGCGAGCATACCAATAGGTTATGTTCTCGTGCTTCTCCTGGGTCCCGCCGGTACCGATGTCGGCCTGGAGCTGAAGGGAGTACACGCCGAGTATATGTGGATAATCACTCAAAATCGAATCTCCGTTAAAGAGGGATTGCGGTGGCCGGTTCAGCCCAGAGACTGTCGGCCATAGGCACCTGATTATCTATCGCAGGTACAATTGAAAATCAATTATTCATATGTACCCATGAACTTTGCCCCAGCAGACACACCCCGGGAATGCGAACCGGGGGATTGAAGAAGGCCTGAGGAGATCTCCGCGGAAGGCTCAAACTTTCGATCAGGTCATTATCAGGCAGCCAGAGAGCCCCCTTTCGGGGGCTCTACAAGGAGGAGTTGAAAACGGCGTAACGCCTTGGAGGGTTCTATCGGGAGAGGTTAATCACCGCATGGCTTCCATGGTTCGTTGAGCTTCCGGTCCTGCCCGGTCAGTTCAATTACTTCGGGGAAAACACCGCTCAGGAAGGGAGTGAAGGGATGGTATGCATAGACCACGGCCACTTCCACCAGTTGGCAGGGGCCTCCGGCGCTGCCTTCGGAACCGCTGCCGTTGGCATTGGTCGAGGGCCAGGACGTGACCGTGACCTCCTTCTCGCCGCTCAATACGGCGAGCCCATTTTCGGTGACCGAAATGATCTGGGAGACACGAGTGCCCTCCTCCTCGCCCTGACCTGTCGAAGCGAACCGGGCCCCGGACTGGGCCGCCTTCTGGATGGTCAGCCAGGAATAAAACAGGGAGCCGAACTCTATCAGGCCCATGGTCAGCACGAAGAGCAGGGGCATGACCAGGGCGAATTCGACGGAACTGACGCCCCTGCGGCGATCGGTAAAGTTGCGTTTGCTCATGTTGTCCCCCTTAGTTGAGAAGCCGCCAGCCAAGCTGCCTGCCGATCTTCTTGAACACGTCCGGAATGTCATAGACAGAGGGCGCGTCGAAGTAATGGTCGTCCGTGCCCGCCTTGCTGGAGGCGATCTGCTTCATGAGGTTGATGTCGACGTTATCGGAGGCACCGAACCGGATGGCGAAGATTTCGATGCCGGCGTCCTTGGCCGCCTGCGCCTCGGCGAGCATCTGCGTATTGAGGACGCCCCCGTCCTCGCAGTGGGACAGGTCGTCGCCCATGCGGAAATAAGCGTTGGTCCAATAGTTGTTGGGGCGGTAGTAAGCGCGGTAGGTCCCGCCGCACTCGCCGTCCTCGGTATCGCCGTCGGTAAGCACGATCATGACCTTGCGGTAGTCGTCCTTGTCGCCGCCTTCGGTATAAGGCGCTTCGGGAGTCAGCACGTGACGGCCCCACTTGATCCCCTCGGGAATGACCGTACCCGAGGAGTTGCCCGTCGCGGTCTGGCGGTTGATGGCCTCGATGACATCCGCCTTGTCTCCCGAAAGAGGCATGGTTTCCGGGATGCTGGAGCAGGTGTCCATGTCGATCCGATCGCGATAATAGTAGGGAAGCGCATAGTACTCATCCATGAAGTCTTCATGCAGCCCTGTTTCGTTGACCGAGCCATCGGCGTTGCGGCAGCCTGCATCCTGTCCGTCCACGCCTGCGCCGATACGGACCTTGCCCCGGAAGGGCACCACGCCGACCTTGGTGTCGGCAGAGGCCCCGTCGGGCATGAGCAGATCGGTCAGTTCGATGGAAGCCTCTTTGACCAGGGTAATGGGCGTGCCCTTCATGGAACCCGAGTTATCAACCACGAAGACGACCTCGAGCTTGTTGAAGCCTGCGGCTGCCGAGGCCTCGACCCACTGGTTGCCGATGCCCAAAATCTTCATGAGGACGAGCTTGACCTCGGCCTTGCCCTTGACCACCACCGAGCGCACTTCCGTGCCGGGCGTGACGGTCTCGACCTCGGCCTCAGGCATGTTCACGGCCAGCATGTCCGTGACGGCCTGGCTCACCAGCCCCTTGTCCAGATTGGGATCATAGGGCAGCTGCAGGGAACCGGCCAGGGCCGCCGCATCCACAGCGGTCTGCAGGCGGGTATGGGTCACGTACATGTTACCCATGTCGATGGCCAACCCGGCCACTCCCAGCAGTACGGGGAGCAGGAGCGCCACGATGGTGCTCATTGCGCCCCGGCGGCCCGGGTCAGGGCAGAGGCATTGTCGTCTGGGCGACGATCTGAAGAGTCTGCTGACCTGTGAGCATTTCAAGGGCATCTTCGCCAAAGGGCTGGTAGTCATATGCAACCTCGACGGTAACGGTGTTTTGTCCCGCGTCGGTGGACACGGACGTGGACAGGAATTGCGGGTCAAGTTCGTCGGTCACGGCCTTGACCAGGGCCTCGATGTCGGAGGTCTCTCCGTCCATGAGCGCGAGCCTGGCTCCTTCGCGGCTGGCTTCCACCAGGTTCGAATAGGCGTGCATGGCATTGGCTCCCTCGACCAGAAGGAGAAACAACAGCGCCACGGCCGGAAGCATCAGGGCGAATTCCACTGCCGCCAGCCCCTTTCGGGATTTGTCCGTCTTCCTCATCGCCGATCTCCTTATTTGGTTTCCTTACATGTGCGGCAAAGCGCACGGCACGGTTTAAGCAACCTATATGCCGAAGTATTCATCCAATTCACGGAAATACAATTCAACTGTCAGATTTTACTCCCAAAAAAAATTTGTGACCAAACACTTGTTTCATCCGTATTTCTTGGGTGAACCAATAAATATCTATTTTTTGTGGACACTCGGCATAAACCATGTATGCTATAGACTCAGGGAAGGATGAAGAGGAAAACCCAATGCCGGAAAAAATTCTCATAGTCGACGACGACCGCGCCTTCCAAGGCATGCTGGTGGAGGCCCTTACCGACAAGGGCTATGAGGTCGACACCGCATCCACAGCCGAGGACGGCATCAAGAAGGCGGCGAGCGCGTCCTTCGACCTGATCCTGCACGACATCAAGCTGCCGGGCATGTCCGGGCTGGATGCCCTGCCCCACCTGGCCGAGGCCGCACCCGGCGTGGACGTCATCGTCATGACCGGCTACGCCTCCAAGGACTCCGGGGTCCAGGCCATGCAGCGCGGGGCCTACGACTACTTCACCAAGCCCTTCTCCCTCTCGGAGATGGAGGTGGTCGTCCGCAGAGCCATGGAAAAGCGGCGCATGCAGGAAGAGTTGAGCGAACTCAAGAAACGCGGCAAGACCAGTCCTCTCAACGACATCATCGGTCAGTCCCCGCCCATGCTCGCCATCAAGGAGCGTATCGCCCGAGTGGCCGAACTCAACGCCGACGTCCTGATCATGGGCGAAACCGGCACCGGCAAGGAGCTGGTCTCGGACACCATCCACGCCATGAGCAAGCGGGCCAAGGGGCCTTTCATCAAGATCAACTGCGCGGCCATCCCGGAAAACCTCATTGAGAGCGAATTGTTCGGCCACGAAAAGGGCGCCTTCACCGGGGCGGCCGCGGCCAAGCAGGGCAAGTTCGAGCAGGCCAAGGGCGGCTCCATCCTGCTCGACGAACTGGGTGAGATGCCCCTGCACCTCCAACCCAAACTGCTCCGGGCCGTGGAACAAAAACAGGCCGAGCGCCTGGGCGGTACCAAGCCCATCAAATATGATGTGCGCATCATCGCCGCCACCAACCGCAACCTGGAAGAAAAAATCGAGGCCGGAGAGTTCCGCAGCGATCTATACTATAGACTGAATGTGGCCACTCTCATCCTCCCCCCCCTGCGCGAGCGCAAATCCGATCTGCCGCAACTGGCCGACTTCTTTTTGGAGCGGGCAAACCGCCGCCTGGGAACGGACATTGCGGGCATCTCGGCGGAAGCCATGGAGATTTTCTTCAACTACGATTGGCCGGGCAACGTACGCCAGTTCGCCAACGCCGTGGAACGCGCCGCCATCTTCTGCGCCTCGTCCATGATCACCGCCGCCGAGGTGGACCAGGCATTCTCCAACAAACAGCCTGAACAGGACGCCCAGCAGCAGCCCGCCCTGCCTGAAACCGACCTGCCTCTCAAGCAGGCGCTGATCCAATACGAGCGATATCTCATCGAAAACGCCCTGCGCCGGGCCGGGGGCACCCAGACCGACGCAGCCGACACTTTGGGCATCTCCGCCAAGAACCTCTGGAACAAATTACAGAAGCACGGCATAGATCCTGCACAATTCAAGTTGCGCTAGCGCCGCCCTCATATTTTCCACTTTTCGTGGAATAGTGGCGGCCCCACATGCAACCGAATACAAGGATCAGGACCGCCATGCACGACATAACCAGAGCTCCGGCCGCACGCCCGGCCGAAATCGCAGCTCACCATATCCGAACCGTTGCCGCGTCCCTGCTGGACAGCCTTTGGCGGCACCGTTTCCTGGCTGCGCTCAGCGCGGTCTACGCGCTTTTCTGCGGGCCTTTCGCCAAAATGTTCGGGGTGGAGCACCTCGTGGATTACTCCGTCGGCGGCCAAGTGGGGATTTATCTCATGATCCTGACCCTGGTCTGCTTCCTGATCCTCCACTGCCTGCGCACCCAGTGGCGTGACCGCCCAAAACGGCTCCTGCCCCATGTCGCCAAAAGTCTGAAAAACGATTTTCTCAGCTATGACAGATTGTTCCATGGCATCATCGCCATCGCCTGTCTCTATCTGCTCATGGCGGTCTTTTCGAACTACAAACGGATGATCCCGTTCGTCGTGCCCTTCCACCTGGACGCCTTTCTCCACAACCTGGACAAAACGCTTCATTTCGGCATGGAACCGTGGCGGCTGCTCCAGCCCCTGCTGGGCCATCCCCTGATCTCCTTCGCCATCAACTTCCTCTACAATATCTGGCTCTTCCTCGTGGTCATGGTCTTCTACTGGCAGGCTTTTTCACGCAAGGATCCGGCCCTGCGCATGCAGTTCCTCTCCTCCTTCCTGCTTTGCTGGGTGATCGTCGGCACGGTCGCGGCCACCCTGCTCTCCTCTGCCGGGCCCTGCTTCTACGGCCTCGTAACCAGTGGTGCCGACCCGTACGCGCCGCTCATGGACTACCTGCGCACCGCCAACGAGACCTACCCCATCTGGGCGCTGAGCATTCAGGACACCCTTTACCAAAGCTACACCCAGAGTTCGCTCACTGTGGTTTCGGGCATTTCGGCCATGCCGAGCATGCACATTTCCATCGCCACGCTCATGGCGCTGCTGGGGTGGCGCATCGGACGCGTGGCAGGATGGGGCTTCACCGCCTATTGCGGCTGCATAATGCTCGGCTCGGTCCATCTGGGCTGGCATTATGCCGTCGACGGATATGTATCCGTGATAATGACCCTCGCCATCTGGCACGCTTGCGGATGGTTCACCGGAAGAGCGTCCGGCAACGAGCCGAAGACCCTCTCCGCAACCCTGTAACGGAGGCAACATGACACGATTGCTGAAAGAGGAAAGAGGGGCGACGGCACTCGAGTACGGCTTGATCGGAGCCCTGATCGCCGTGGCCATCATGGGTGTGGTATCCACCCTGGGCCTCCAGATCCAGACCATCTTTTCAACCATCGCCACGACCATCGCAACAACTCCTTAACCCCGCGCGGTTGTTTGATCGCGAAAAGGGCTTGCCTGCCACGGCAAGCCCTTTTGTTTTGGCCTGCCCCAGACCGCCCCCGAGCTTGTCCCGGGGCCATCTGCTCAAGGACCACGCCGAGGTTCGAGCTATGGATTCATGTATTATGCAGGAGAGGGAATACAGGCCTGAGCCATACCCAGGCTCCACGATGATCATATTCAGTTAAAAACACGACAGCCTGTATCAGTGCCAGGCGGCCCATAAAGGAAATTGGAGTACACGGAAACGATGGAAGATGCCGGCCAGCCCTGGCACGCCAAAGGGAGCACGGGCCCAAGCCTCTCGGGCAATTGCTTTTGCCATTGCCAGCCCGCATGGCCAGACTCCTGAGGACTGTGGGAGAGGGGGGCAGCCCATTTTCCCGTTCTGGTGGATTGCCCCCCTCCCCATAACGAAGCCCATGGACCAATGTTATAGCGTCCAGGAGGCAGTGTTTGTTCTTCTTGAAATCATTTGATTTTCAACAATCCGCTCCCATTCTGTTCCGTAACTTCGGGGCATTCAACCAGACTTTCAGGCAGCCACTCCACAATTAATAGATGGAATTAACCTTCTGTTTTAACGGCTTTTTCTCGACGAGGTAGAATACTTCCACGCAAAAGGAGATCCACTAATAGTGGATACACAAAACCAGGCCAACCTCCCTGGTAGGCAGGCATCCGCCTATAAACTTTTTTTCACGTTTTAAATCAGCATGTTATAAAAAAAATTTTCATTTTGCAGCCATCTGGCACACCGGTTGCTTTATTCGGGGCGTGGCTGATGTGAAGAACGCGAAAACAAATTTCATCAAAAGTAGCCCGGATCGGGCAAACCGAAAAAAACCTAGGAGAGAAACAATGACCAAAATCATGAACCTCATTCGTAACGAAGAAGGCGCCACCGCTCTTGAATACGGCCTGCTCGCCGCCCTGATCGCCGCAGCGATTATCACCGCTGTGACCACCCTGGGAAGCACCGTTTCGTCCACCTTCTCTACCATTTCCACCAAGATGAGCGCCGCGATGGCTTCCTAAGCCGTCAGGTCAAATCAAGGTACTACCGTTTAACGGAAGCAGCCAGAGCAGCCGAACCGGGGCCGCGGGAAAGCAGCCCGCAGCCCCGGTTCAGTCATCCGAGGGGAAAACGGATGACGCGGCCGGAACTGGCACACATCGGGGGGAACATGAATATTCTCATCACCGGCGTGCTCGGAGCGGCGCTCCTGGTCGCCACCATCACCGACCTCAAGAGCCAGAAAATTCATAACTGGCTGACCTTTCCGCTCATGCTCACCGGCCTGATCGCGCACACGGTCCACGGCGGCCTGGACGGGCTCGCCCTGAGCGCGGGCGGCTTCGCCCTGGGGCTCGGCCTGATGATCGTTCCCTTCCTCATGGGTATGATGGGCGCGGGCGACGTCAAGCTCATGGCCGGAATCGGCGCATGGCTCGGCGTGGAAGCCACCTTCACCGCATTCCTCTTCACCTGCCTGGCCGGCGGCATCTACGCCATCGCCGTCCTTCTCATGAACTTCGCCCAGTTCAAGGCCGTCATGGCCAACCTCTGGGGAACCTTCCTCCGCTTCCTCTCCACCCACAAGTTCGACTACTCCCCGGTCAACACCGAACAGGCGCTTCCCAGGCTCTGCTACGGCGTAGCCATCGCCGTGGGCACCGTGGGCGCCCTGATCCTGAATTTCACCCAGACCGGCTCGGTCGTGGTCCGCTAGGCAAGGGGGAACCAGATGAGCAAATCAACCAAGGCACTCCTTCAGATCGGCGTGGCGCTGATGCTGGCAATGGCCGCAGGCGTCCTGATCTTCATGTGGACATCCAAGCTGACCAAGCAGCCCAAGGCCGTGGCCGAAAAAGCCGTCACCACTGTGGAAGTGGTCGTGGCCAAGGCCGAGATCAAGCGCGGAACCAAGCTGGTCGAGGACATGCTCGAGGTGAAGCGGTTCACCCCCGATTCCAGACCTTCGGGCGCGTTCCCGGACGTTGAAGCCCTTGAAGGCCGTGTCCTGAGCACCGACGTGGCCGCCAACGAGGCCGTGACCGAATCCAAGCTGGCCGACCCGTCCGTCATGGGCGGCGGCGTCTCCGCCCTGATCGAACCAGGCAAGCGCGCCATGTCCGTCAAGGGCAACATGGTCATGGGCCTGGCCGGCTTCGTCCGCCCCGGCGACCGTGTCGACGTCATCGTCACCCTGCCCGAGGGCTACGACAACAAGCCCGTGACCAAGCTGGTCCTGGAACGGATCAAGGTCCTGGCCACCGGCACCGAACTCTCCCCGCCCGACAAGGACGGCAAGACCGCCTCCGTGGACGTCTACACCCTGGAACTGAGCCCCGAGGAAAGCGAACGCCTGGCCCTGGCCTCCACCCAGGGGACCCTGAACTTCGCCCTGCGCAACGAGCAGGACGAAAGCAAGATCCTGACCACCGGCGTCAACGTCAAGAAGGCCCTGGCAGCCCTGCGGCCCAAGCCCAAGCCGCGCAAGGCCACCAATCGCAACCAGGTCAAGGTCGAAGTCATCACCGGCGGCGACACCAGAACCCTGAAATTTTAGGAGACGGCCATGACCATACATAAATATCTCATAGCCGCTCTCTTCGTCCTGGCCCTTATGGCTCCGGGCACGGCGTCGGCTGGAGTAAGCATCCTCAACACCGAAGCACCCGGCGTCATCCGCCTGGTACTGGACAAGTCCACCATCCTGAGCACGGACAAGCCCGTGACCCGCGTGTCCCTGGCCCAACCCGCCGCCGCATCCATCGTGGTCCTGTCCCCAACCCAGATCTACATCACCGGCCAGGAGCTGGGCACCACCACCCTGACCCTGTGGGAAGGCAAGACCGTCTCCGGCGTATACGACCTGGTCATCACCCCGGACGTCACCCGCCTGAAGCGGATGATCCATGAGATCCTGCCCGAGGAAAAGGGCATCCAGGTCCTCTCCTCCGGCGAATCCATCACCCTGTCCGGCTACGTGACCAACACGGGCAACCTGACCTCCATCCTGTCGCTGGCCGAGGCCGAGGCCCCGGAAAAGGTCGTCAACCTCCTGCGCGTGGACGGCATCCAGCAGGTCATGCTCGAAGTCCGCGTGGCCGAAATGAGCCGCACCGTGACCAAGCGCATGGGCGTCAACCTCGCTGCCACCTTCTCCAATTTCACCATGTATTCCTTCCTCAACAACCTGACCTCCCTGGGCAGGCAGACCGACTCCGCCCTGGGCGCGGTCAACTATGTCGAGCTGACCGACCGGATCAACGGCGTGGCACAGTACAGCAGCGGCAGCATCAGCGTGACCGGCCTGCTGGACGCCCTCAAGGCCCACGGCCTGGCCCGCCTGCTCGCCGAGCCCAACCTGACCTGCGTGTCCGGCGAATCCGCCGACTTCCTGGTGGGCGGCGAAATCCCGATCCCCATCCCGGGCGCCCTGGGCACCGTTTCCGTCGAGTTCAAGCCCTTCGGCATCGGCCTCCAGTTCACGCCCACGGTCCTCTCGTCCGGATCCATCAACCTTCAGGTCAGCCCCGAGGTCTCCGAACTCGATTACACCAACGCCATGCGCTACGACGGCTATGAAATCCCGGCCATCTCCACGCGCAAGGCGGCCACGGTCATCGAACTGGCGGACGGCCAGTCCTTCGCCATCGCCGGACTGATCAGCCAGTCCCTCAAGGAAAACAACCACCGCTTCCCGGTCCTCGGCGACGTCCCGGTCCTCGGCACCCTGTTCCGCTCCTCCGACTATCTCAAGGACAAGACCGAGCTGGTGATCATCGTCACCGCCCACCTGGTCAAGCCCATCGACATGGCCAAGCAGACCCTGCCGGGTGACGGTTTCAAGGAACCCAGCGACTACGAATTCTACATGCTCGGCCTGCTCGAAGGCCAGGGCGACGAAAAGCACGTGGCCGACGCCAAGAACGTGAACGCTCCGGCAGCGGGCACTGTGGTCCGCCCGGAAAACGGCTTCGACGGCGAGTTCGGCCACGCCTGGCCCAAGTAAGGACAAGGAGAAAGACCATGCGCAACATGCTCATCACCCTAATCATCATTGGCATCGCGGCCCTGGCCGGATGTTCCATAGTCCAGGTGCAGCACGAAGAATCCACCGTGGCACACGGCAGCTCGGTCAAACTGGCCGTGCAGCAACAAATCTACAACCCCGAAGCGGGCGGCGACGCCCCCGTGGTCGGGCTCGACGGCCGCTACGCCGCCACCGTCGGGGACAAGTACCACGAAGGACCGCAGACCAAGCCCGAGTCCGGGCAGTCCGTGTCCGAAATCATCATCGGCGGGAACTGAGCATGACCAAGCGATTCTATTACTGGCGGGAGCTGCTGTTCATGAGCCTCATGTTCGCCGTCCTGCTGCTTGACCTGCTCTTCATCAACGGCCTGTCCCCTTTTGGAGATGAGAGGACAACGCCCGAGACCGCGGGATATCTCGCGAAATAGATTTGAACGGTCCCGTAACAGGGACCACGGGGAAAGGGGGAACCATGAACAATCGAATCATCCCGGTCACGCTGGCGCTGAACGATCCGGAAGAGCAGAAAAAGCTCGAACGCATCATCGCCTCCAGCTACATGGTGCGACTGGCCGACGAGGACGCAGGGGAAACAGGCGTACTCATCTACGAGCCCGGCGAAACCGTTGACGAGGACCTGCCGCACATCATTCACGCCCTGGAAGCGGCCGAGGCCGAGGACGTCTACCTGGCCGGACACAAGGCCGACACCGACATCCTCATCCGCGCCATGCGCAGCGGCATCCGCGAATTTCTGCAATACCCCATCGAGGAAAACGACTTCCGGGCCGCGATCATGCGCACGGCCATGCGCGAGTCCCTGGCCGGCGACGAGACCGAAAAGGGCAAGATCATCACCGTCCTGTCCGGCAAGCCGGGTCTGGGCGCCACCACCGTGGCCGTGAACCTGGCCTGGAGGCTCAACGAGCGCTTCCCCAGCCGGACCCTGCTCCTGGACCTCCGCCGTCCGGCAGGCGAAATCCCCTATTTCCTGGACCTCAAGTACGAGTACACCTGGGGCGACCTGATGCAGGACATCTCGCGCCTGGACACCACCTACCTCCAGTCCGTGGTGACCGAGCACGAATCCGGCCTGCACGTCCTGCCCGCGCCCGGCGGAGATCCCCGCCCGGACCCGCAATCCCTCTACCTCATCCTCGAACAATTGCGCATGATCTATGACTTCGTGGTCGTGGACACCGGCGACGTGACCGGCGACGACCTGCCCAAGGAAATCGAGGACGCCGACACCATCCTGATGGTCATGCAGCTCACCCTGCCCTGCCTGGCCCGGACATCCCGTCTGATGGAAGCCATCCGCTCCATGGACCCGGACGCCGAACGGCGCATGCGGGTAGTGGCCAACCGCGTGACCAAGGACTCCACCATCGCCGTGGCCGACGCCGCGGACGTGCTCTCGCGCGAGATTCCCTGGGCCATCCCCGAGGACGGGTCCTCGGCCCTCTCCGCGCTCAACCAGGGTGCCCCCCTGGTGGCCGCCTACCCCAAGTCCGCCGCCGCCAAGGAAATCCTGAAGATCGCCAAGTCCATGGACAAGCGCGAAAAAGCCAAGAAGAAGCTGTCCCTGCCCTTTGCCGGGCTCTTCCGCCGCAAGAAGAATGCGTCTGACGACAAACTCGCCGGAGTCGCCTTATGAGCCTCGCAGCAAGACTGAACAAAAAGGCGTCCAAGAATCGCCCGGTCCCTGCCAAGCCCAAGGGAAAGACCTCGGAAAGCAAAGCGCAGGACTATTACTTCGACATCAAGGCCCGCATCCACGATCGCCTCATCGACATGATCGACCTGACCCTGCTCGACACCCTCGAGGAGCGGGAAAAGCGCGCCGAGATCGCCAAGGTGGCCGAGGGGCTGCTCTGGGAAGAATTCCAGAACGCTCCCTTGAACATGGCCGAGCGCAAGCGCATGCTCGCCGAAATCCAGGACGAGGTCATTGGACTGGGCCCCCTGGAACCGTACATCCAGGACCCCACGGTCAACGATATCCTGGTCAACGGCTACAAGCAGGTTTACGTCGAGCGCAAGGGCAAGCTGGAGCTGACCCCGGCACGGTTCAAGGACGACAACCACCTGCGCAAGATCATCGACCGCATCGTCTCCCTGGTGGGACGCCGCATCGACGAATCCCAGCCCCTCTGTGACGCCCGCCTGCTCGACGGCTCGCGCGTCAACGCGGTCATCCCGCCGCTGGCCATCGACGGCCCCTCGCTCTCCATTCGTAAATTCTCCGCCGACCCCCTGGAGGTCCAGGACCTGATCGGCTTCAACTCCCTGACCCAGGAGATGGCCGACCTCATGGACGGCATCGTCAAGGCGCGGCTCAACGTGCTCATCTCCGGCGGTACCGGCTCGGGCAAGACCACCCTGCTCAACTGCCTCTCGCGCAACATCCCCGAGGACGAACGCATCGTCACCATCGAGGACGCCGCGGAGCTGCAGCTCAAGCAGGACCACGTTGTCCGGCTGGAGACCCGTCCTGCCAATATCGAAGGCAAGGGCGAAATCGACCAGCGCGAACTGGTCAAGAACTGTCTGCGCATGCGCCCGGACCGGATCATCGTCGGTGAGTGCCGCGCCTCGGAAGCCCTGGATATGCTCCAGGCCATGAACACCGGTCACGACGGCTCGCTGACCACCATCCACGCCAACTCCCCGCGCGACGCCCTGATGCGCCTCGAGACCATGGTTTCCATGGCCGGGCTGAACCTCTCCCCCCTGTCCATGAAGCGCTACATCTCCTCGGCCGTGGACGTCATCATCCAGGCCACCCGCCTGGTGGACGGCACACGCAAGGTCATCGCCATCTCGGAAATCTCCGGCATGGAAGGCGAAATGATCACCATGCAGGAGATCTTCGCCTACGAACAGACCAATATCGACAAGAACGGCAAGGTGGAAGGTTTCTTCACGGCGCGGGGCATCCGGCCCAAGTTCGCTGAAAAGCTCGAACGCATGGGCCGCCCGTTCCCGCAGCACATGTTCGAGATCAACCCGCTGGCGCGGAGAGAGAGGTAAGCCATGCACGTCACCATCCTCGTCGCAATCGGCTGCACCGTCGTCATCTTCCTCCTGGTCATGAGCCTGGGTTCCCTGCTCCGTGCGGGCAAGGAAGAGGCCAACGACAAGGTCCAGAAAAGGCTCCGCCGTTTCGCCATGGACGAAACCGAAGCCGAGACCCTGGACCTGCTCCTCAAGCACTCCTCCATGAGCCAAGTGGCCTGGTTCAACAAGATACTGAAGAATCTCCGTTTCGCGGCCAACCTGGAGCGGAACATCAAGCAGGCCGACACCAAGGGGTCGGCCGGAGTCTACCTGCTCCTGTGCGCCGTGCTGGGCTTCGCCGGTTTCTACGGAGGCTTCATGGCCTCGGACAAATGGTGGGTCGGCCTTATTCTCGGCGGCCTGCTCGGCTACGCTCCCGTGGCACACGTGAACCGGCTCAAGGCCAAGCGCATGGACCGCTTCCAGGCCCAGCTTCCCGACGCCCTGGACCTCATGAGCCGCGCCCTCAAGGCCGGACACACCTTCGCAGGCTCCATGAGCATGGTGGCCGAGGAGTTCGATGATCCCATCGGCGTCGAGTTCCGCACCACCCTGGAGGAGATCAACTTCGGCGTGGACGTTGACCGCGCCATGGGCAACCTCCAGAAGCGTGTCGACGTGGACGACCTCAAGTTCTTCATCGTCTCGGTCAATATCCAGCGCGAGACCGGCGGCAACCTGGCCGAGATCATTTCCAACATCGCCCGCCTGGTGCGCGAACGCTTCGTGCTCTTCGGCAAGGTCCGCATCCTCTCGGCGGAAGGTCGCATCTCCGCACTGCTGCTCTCGGCCCTGCCCTTCTTCATCACTGGTGTGCTCTTCTTCATCAACAGGGAGTACATGTCCCTGCTGTGGACCAGGGAACTGGGCAGGAGCATGGCCTGGGCAGGCATCATATCCATGGCCGTCGGCATCGTCATCATGCGTCGCATGGTCAAGATCAAGGTATAGGGGGAGGCAATCATGGACATGATCTACATCCCCTACGTCGCCGCAGGTATCGGCTTCTGCTCCGTGCTCCTGGCCGGATACGGCCTGGTTGGCTACCTCTCCTCCGCGGGCGACACGGCCCGCCTCAGGGAAAGGGTAAGCGGAGGCCGGGGAGATGCGTCCAGCGCCGCAGGCGGCCTGCGCAACAAATTCTCGGACATCTTCGAGAGCATGGGGACCAAGATCGGCCCCAAGGACTCCGAAGAGGTGAACAAGACCCGCCGCGAGCTGATCCAGGCAGGCCTGCGCACCCCCGGTGCGGCAGTGAAGTTCCAGGGAGCCAAAGGTGTCATCGCCCTGACCCTGCTCGGCCTCTTCCTGGCCGCGCGCTTCCTCCTCTTCCGGGAGATGCCCCTGGCCACGACCTGCTTCGGTGCGGTGGCCATGGCCGCCCTCGGCATCTACGGGCCCCAGGTCTGGCTCAGGAAGCGCATCGCCAAGCGCCAGTTGGCCGTTGCCAACGAGCTGCCCGACGCCCTCGACCTGCTGGTGGTCTGCGTGGAATCCGGCATGGGCCTGGACCAGGCCATCGAGCGCGTCCAGAACGAACTCAGGGAGTCCGGCCCGATCATCAGCCTGGAATTCCGGCTGCTGACCCTCGAACTACGCGCGGGCAAGGCCAGGGCAGACGCCCTCCGCTCGCTCTCCGACCGCGTGGGCCAGGACGACCTGTCCTCCCTGGCCTCGCTGCTCGTCCAGGCCGATATCTTCGGCATCAGCGTGGGACGGACCCTGCGCGTATATTCCGACGCCATGCGCACCAAGCGGTCGCAGCGCGCCGAGGAAAAGGCGGCCAAGCTGCCCGTCCTCCTGCTGCTCCCCCTGGTCACGTTTATTTTACCCGCCCTGTTTATCGCCATCATGGGCCCCGCCGTCATCCTGTTCATCGACATCTTCGCCCAGGTGAACCCCTGACGGAAAGGAAAGGAGAAAGACCATGAAGAAACTGATCGTCATCGCCACCGTCATGCTGCTTCTGGCCGGAATGGCCGGCTGCGCCGCCAAGTCCAAAGAGGACCCCTCGTTCAAGGAGTTCGCCTACGGCAAGGACGAGGGCATCCCTCTCTCCGCCGAACAGCACGAACAGGTGGGCGACGGCTTGCTCCGCCGCGGCCAGGACGAAATGGCCTTCATGCACTACGCCAAGGCCGCCGAGCTGGATGAAGAGAACCTCGACGTCCGGGTCAAGAAGGCCGACCTGCTCTGCCGCAAGGGGCTCGATGAACAGGCCCTGGCCGAATACATCAAGGTCCTGGAAAAGGACGCTGATCACGCCGTGGCCAACGGCGCCGCCGGAGCCATTTACTTCCGCGCCGGACTGTACAATGAAGCCCGGACCCACCTGGAGAAGTCGGTCCGTCTCAACCCCATGCTCTGGAAGTCCTACAACTACCTGGGTATCCTTGACGACAAGGACGGCCACTACGAAATGGCCGCCGACAACTTCGCCAAGGCCATCGACCTGCACCGCGGCAACAACACCGCTGAAATCTACAACAACCTCGGCGTGGTCCACATCGCCCGCAAGCAGTACGGCATGGCCGTGGACGCCTTCCGCCGAGCCCTGAAGACCGGCGGCGCCTCGGCCCGCACCTACAACAACCTCGGCCTGGCGCTGACCCGCCTGGGCCGACTGGACGAGGCCCTGGAGGCCTTCAAGTACGCCGGCGGAGACTCCAAGGCCAACAACAACCTCGGCTACGTGCTCCTCACGGACAACCAGCCGGAAAAGGCCGTGGCCTACTTCGAAAAAGCCATCGAGCTTTCCCCCAGTTTCTACGTCAAGGCAGCCGACAACCTGAAGCGCGCCCGCCTGGCCGCCCGGTTCAAGGAAGCCAACGACACCATCCAAACAAGCGGTTCCACCCCGAACCCCCTGCTCCATGAGTCTTTCCCCGACTCGGAGCAGAACCCCGGCGAGCCTGCGGCATCTCCCGCGTCCGCGGGCTCGCCTTCCGTGGGATTCAAGAAGATCTCCCACGTGCAGGGTTCCGGGGACCACATACTCACCGAGACCTATGGTCTCCATGTCGGCTCGTACAAGGACCACAAGCGCGCCTTCACCCACTGCGAGCAACTTCGCAAGCAGGGCTTCTCCACCTGGATCAACCAGATCGACCTCGGCGACAAGGGCATCTGGTACCGAGTCCTGGTGGGCGAATTCCCCACGATCAAGGCAGCCCAGACCGCGCGCCCCGATGTGCTCGCCGTCCTCGGACTGGACCGGGCCACGGTTTACGCCAGGGTCATGCCCAAGCCGAAAGGCGCGAGCATCTAACTCCAGCGCAATGAGCAACGGCACACGCAAAGACCGAAAACAGGCCCCGGCGGGACGAACCAGGTTCGATCCCGCCGGGGCCGAACGCCCTCTTTCGGAGGAGCTTCCTTTTTATCAGAGAATTTCCTATGATTTCCGGGTAGGCTGGCAAAAGTACTCAACCCTGTCGGAGGACTCCCGCGTGGCAGCAGACACCCGCCGCATTCGCGTACTCGCCGTGGATCACGACGAGAATATGCTCACCCGGTATCGGGACGTGCTCTGCTTCGAGGGAGAGGAAGCCGCAGAGTTGGAAGCCCTTTTCAACGACGACCTGCACCTCCCTTCCCAGGAGGATATCCTGGCCGAAGCGAGCAACCCGATCTATGAAGTGGCCTGCCTGTCGGACCCGGAAGACGCGCTCACGGCGGTCAGCCAAGCCTCAAAACAGGATAACCCCTTCGCTATCGCGCTCATCGACGTCCACCTCAACGACGAGGCGCGGGGCATGGCGGGGGTGGATCTGGCTTCCGCCATCCGGGACCTCGATGAAAAAATCGAGATCGTCCTGCTCTCCTCCCAGGTCAGTGTCCCCCTCAAGGAGATCAACAAGCGCGTACTCCCCACCGAGAAGCTGCTCTACGTACAGAAACCCTTCCAGTCCGCCGAACTCAAGCAGATCGCTGCCTCGCTGTGTTCCAAGCGGGACCTGGAAACGCGCCTGCATGAACTCAACCAGACCCTGGCCACCAAGGTGGAAGCGCGTACGGCGGAACTGAACGCGGCCAACCGCCGCCTCCGTCTCGACATTTCCAAGCGCGCGGCCGTGCTTAGGGAGCTCCAGGCCAGCGAGCAGCGCTACCGCATGCTCTTCGAGAAGGACATCACCGGCAACTTCGCCTCGGACGGCGACGGGCTCATCCTGGACTGCAACGTGGCCTTTGCCGAGCTGTTCGGCTTCAACTCCCCCCAGGACGTGCACGGCGCAAACATCTTCGAACTCTGGGACGCCATGGGCGCGCCCGAGCCCCTGGCCGAACTCCTGCGCGGGCAGGACCGGGTGACCAACAAGGAGGTCACCCTCAGGCGCGGCGGCCTGGACCAGCATCTGCTGGCCAACTTCGACACCGTGCGCGGCGAGTCCGGCGCACTGGCCGAGGTTCGCGGCTACATCTTCGACATGTCTGAGCCCAAAAGGCTGGAGGAACAGCTCCGCCAGTCGCAAAAGATGGAGGCCCTCGGCACCCTTGCGGGCGGCATCGCCCACGACTTCAACAACATCCTCGGCGTCATCCTCGGCTATGCCGAGATCATCGAGAGCAGCGCCGAGCCGGACTCCGGCCTGGAGCGACGGGTGCGGGAGATTTCCCGCGCGGGCAAGCGCGCCCGCGATCTGGTCAACCAGATCCTCAATTTCTCGCGCCAGGGACCGCAGGAACGCCACCCTCTGACCCTGGCCCCACTGATCAAGGAAGCCCTCAAGCTGCTCCGCTCCAGCGTGCCCACCAACGTGGAGATCATCTCGCGAATCGAGACCGACCAGGACAACGTGCTGGCCGACCCCACCCAGGTCCACCAGATCATGCTCAATCTCTGCGGCAACGCCTCCCACGCCATGCGCGAAAAGGGCGGGACCCTGACCGTCACCCTGGCCGACGTAAAGGCCGGAGACCCGGTGGTGCCTCCCGCGGACCTGGGGCAGCCGGAGCGGTTCGTGCGCCTCACGGTGGCGGATACGGGCGGCGGCATCGCCCCCGAGGTGGTGGAACGCATCTTCGATCCCTTCTTCACCACCAAGAAACAGGGCGAGGGCACAGGCATGGGGCTGGCCATGGTCCACGGCATCGTCAAACGGCACGACGGCCACCTGGAACTGGTCAACGAACCGGGCACGGGAGCGGCCTTCCATGTCTTCCTGCCCAAGACCGCCATGGTCGAACGTCCGGTGGCCGAATCCGCAGCGGCGGAACTCGTCTTCCTCCAGGGCCGCATCCTGTTCGTGGACGACGAAAAGCCGCTCACCGACATCGGGCGCGAGATGCTCGAATCCTTCGGCTTCGAGGTGGTCACCCGAACCTCCTCGGTGGAGGCCCTGGAAATGTTCAAGCACCGCGCCCGGGACTTCGACCTGGTCATCACCGACCAGACCATGCCCAACATGACCGGCCTTGAGTTGGCCAGGGAAATCCTGCAGATCCGCCCCGGCATGCCCATCATCCTGTGCACGGGCTTTTCGGACGCCGTGTCATACGACCGGCTGCGCGACATCGGCATCGGCGATTTCATCATGAAGCCGATCCTCAAGCACGACCTGATTCGTTCGATCTCCCGCCAGCTGGCCGGAGAGTAGGCACGCCAGACACCGCAGGGAGCCTTACCGGAATAGTCGCCGGAGAGGCCCCTGCCAAACTCTAACGCCCTTGCATCTTTTTTCCTGTTCGGCGATCATGTAACGCCGCACACAACCGTGCGCGCCGAAAACACTCCTCGGGTGGACCATGTTCAAACATTTTGCCCTGTTGCTGTCACTCATGACAATCCTGGCCGGATGCGCCGGCGGGGTAGCCAGCACCATGAACCAAGCGGCGTTCCGCCATGTCCCGGCACAGCCCGGCAAGACTCGCGCGTCCAAAGGGAGCAATGCAAAGGCCCGGCTTCAGGGAATCGGCCCCCTTGAGCTGCAGGCGGCGATCATGAGCTTTGCGGACACCTCCAACGCCCGCATAGCCGAGGCCGCCGCAGCGCTGGAGGAAATCGGTACGCCCCAGGCACGAGTCACCGCAGCCCGGATGATGGTCTTCGATGTCTCCTCCAACGTGGAGATTGCCGCCGGACCGTATCCCGGCATGGCCCTGCTCGATCTCATCGTGGTCACCACCCTGCGGCGCATGGTCTGGGAAGACTTCTGGCTTCCAAGGTTCGGTCCCGAAGCCGAAAAGGCCATGGAGCAGTTCCGGGAGATGGAGGAGGATGTCTGGGAAGAGGCATCCAGGGTGATGAATGCCGAACAGATGGCCGAGATGCGCATGATCATCGAGGCATGGCGGGCCAAGCACCCGAAGCAGGTGGCGGTCAACTATGTCCGGTTCAGCGATTTCGGGGAGCTGGGCCTCAAGCCGGCCCTGCGCAGGCTGGACCAGCCGGGCGGCCTGTTCGCCAGCGTCCAGGCCGCCGCCCTGGTGGCCGAGGACATGAAGGTGGCCGTAGACCGTGCCTTTTACCTCATGTCCCGCATGCAACTGGTCATCAGCTACCAGGTGGAACTCGCCTACCTCGAACTGCTCTTCCAGCCTGAAGTCAACGGACTGATCAACGAGACCGAGAACATGACCAGCCTCGGAGAGCGATACGCGGAAATTGCCGAGAAGCTGCCTGAAGAACTGAGAACCGAAAGTTCCAAGATCGTCAACCAGCTCTTCACCCAACTCGCCCAAAACAGCGACCGGACCATCAACACCGCCCTGACCGGGCTGACCCAATGGCAGAACCAGGCCATCGTCGGCATCATGGAAAACATTTCCAAGGAAAGGGAGGCGGCGATCAATCAGGCCATCGCCGGGCTGGTGCTGCAGCAGAACGAACTCTACCAGCGGGTGGACCGGCTGGTGGACCGGAGCAGCTCGGAACTGGAGAGATCCATGGACCACGCCTTCCTGCTGGGATTGCTCCTGCTGGGCGCGTTCTTCCTGCTGCTGACGCTCTACAAGGTGTTCGTGGCCCGTCCGTTGGACCGCAGAAGGAGCTAATCCATGACCGGGAGGGTAAAGGCGAAGACGCTGCCGCCCTCCGCATTCGGCTCATGCCAGAGAGTGCCGTGGTGGTGTTCCACGATCTCCTTGCTGATGGGCAGCCCCAACCCGGAGCCTTTGGGCTTGTCGGTCAGAGTGTTGCCCAGTTGGCGGAACTTGTCGAAGATGACGTCCCTCTCCTCCTCGGGCACTCCGATGCCGGTGTCGGCTACTTTGACCACCACCCTGCCCTCTTCGGGGAAAGCGCTGAGGGTCACCGTTCCCTCCTTCGTGAACTTGGCCGCATTGGAGAGCAGGTTGATGACAACCTGGACGAGCCGGTCCCGGTCTCCCTGCACCATGGGCAGCCCCTGATCCGGCAATTCGAAGGCCAGCGAAAGCCCGGCCCTGTCAAAGAGGACCTCGGTGGCGGCCAGGGAATGGCGGAGAATTTCCTCCAACGGGACCTCCTCCATGTCCCACTCGAACCGCCCGGCCTCCAGTTTGGCCAGATCAAGAACATTGTTGATCAGTTCGGTCAGCCGCTCGCCCTCGGTCACGATGACCTGGTTGTTGCCGGCGATGCGTTCCAGCCGCCGAAGCGCTTCCGGGGTGGCGGCTTTGCTGTCCGTCATGATCTCTTCCAACGCCTTGCGCGCGAGCTTGGCAAAGCCGAGGATGGAGGTCAGGGGCGTGCGCAGCTCATGCGACACCATGGAGAGAAAGTTGGATTTCAGCATGCTGAGGCGCTCGGCCTCCTTCTTGGCCTCGCGCAATGCATCCACCGCCTGATGCTTGGCGGTCACGTCGTCCACCATGCCCTCGATATACTGGGGGGAGCCATCCGCGCCGCGAACCAACCGGGCGGAGAACGAACCCCAGCGAAAAGCACCGTCACGGCGGCGCAGCTTGACCTCGAAGGCCGACGCTCGCCCCCTTCGCTTCAACAGGTTGATGAGCCTGACCCGGTCTTCCGGATTGGCATAGACCTGCTCGCCGATGTTGTCATACCGCTCTATGACTTCTTCCGGTTTTTCATATCCGAGCAACCGGGCCATGGCAGCATTGACATGCAGCAGGCGGCCGTCCATGGAGGTCTGGAATATGCCTTCCACCGCGTTGTTGAAGATGGAGCGGTACTTTTCCTCCGCCAACTCACGCTCCCGAATCTCACGCTGCAGCCGTTCATTGGCAAGGCAGGAGATACACGCCCCGGCAAATTTGACATTAAGCGGCGCGAGGGATTTGAGGACGGCCTCTTCCAGCGGTGCGCTCTTGATCAACAGCAACACTCCGAATCCGGGCAACTCCATCACGTAGCGGCGATTCCCGTTCGCCTTGTCCTGTTCCGGCAGGGACGCCAGGTAGTCGTCAACTCCTGCGGAGTCCAACCCTTTGGGCACGCTCTCGATGGCTTCCAGCACGGCGCTGTTGGGCCTCATGCGCTTGGGGATGGCATAGATGCTCCTGAACGAAACAAGCCCGGCCTCATCCGTTTCCTGCTGCAGCACCGCCCCGGCAAGGCAGTTCAGCCGCCTCAGGTAGATGGAAACCGCCTCCCTGAGCATGGCCCCGAGGTCCAGGCTGTTGCCGATGGACATGGCGATCTCATAGTAGATGCGCTCGTAAACATGGATCTCGGAAGTCCTCACCGACCCTCCAGCAAGGCGACCACGGCCGTCATGTTGTAGAATTCCAGATAGTCCTGTCCGCTGTTGGCCAACTCGCCCATGGAGCAGATCCCCACGGACTCCATTCCCTGCTCAGTCATGGCCTCCAGCTCCAGCCTGTACTCGTCATCCAGAAACAATGCCCGCGAGATGCAGTCGATGAAAAACCCCAGCCTAGGCCGGGCGTCGGGCGGAAAATTTTCCTTTGCCATGCGCAGGGACGATCCGGCGGCCTGGATCAGATTTTCCGGGCTGCCGTGGAGGATGTCGACATATGCGCCCTCCGGGATATCCCCGATGCACACGAGCGCTTCCTCTCCATCAAGCCCCATGGGGTCCCGGACCACGCGCTCGGCCCCCATCTTGGCGATGCCGAAGGGGTAGGACTGGGCGATGTCGAAAAAAGGCTCAAGCATGAACCGCTTGCCGGAATGGGCTTCGACCACCTCCCGGTAAACCTCGAACGCGGGCCGCCAATCCAACGATTTGATAAGGTTCCCCTCGGACTCGGTAACCTTGAACGGGCCCTTGACGTACTCCCAGCCATGACTGACGCCCACCCCGCTCTCCATATGATACGCGCCCAGCACGGCCGCGTCCCTGAGCACTCCTTCGTTGGTGAACACGCAGGGGGTCCGCCGAAAACTGAGTGAACCAGCCCCGCCGCCAATGTAATTCACCTCCAGGCCGAAAATGGAATAGAGTGCGTCGACAAAGGCCCCGATACGGCTGGACAGCCCATCCACAAAGACGAGCACGGTCCGCGCATCCGTCTCTTCGGCGACCATGCGGTCAAGCACATCCTCAAAGTCGACAGCGGGAGAGTTCATGTCACGAACGACATAGGTTTCGGGGTGTTCATCCATGGCAACGACGACGTTGCCCTTTTCCATCAAAAGACCATCGCCCAAAACCCTGGGGAATATGCCGCCGGACAGCGGCACCGGAGTGCTGCGCAGAAGTGGATCGAGACATTCCGACTCATAGCCGTTGCCATCGCACGAAAAGATAAGCAGGCTGCCCGCCCCATTTTCAAGAGCGCTGTCCATGGCCTGCCGCAATCCTGCGAGGGTCCCTTCCCTGTCAATGAATACTCGCATGATCCATCTCCCTGCTCCAGCTCTTGAAGGAGAATAGCAAACAGCGCCCACTCCGACCATGATAATCCCCGGCGGCCATAAAAAAAGGTTAAGACCGGTGGCAGTTGGGTCTTCCCCACTGGCGAAGCGGATAAAATTCCGCTACTCTGGTAATCGTTCCCGAATACAATCATCAGGACGGAAAGAACATGCTGGCTTTTCTCGACAAAATTCCATACGGCACCCCCCGGCTCAGGCGGGTCCTCTTCTGGGCGTTGACCCTGTTCACGGCCTATGTCCTCATCGGCTTCTTCGTCCTCCCTCCGGTGGTCAGGACCGTAATCATCGACCAGGCCACCAAAGGCCTCAATAGAGAGACGACCCTGGAGAGGGTGGCCTTCAACCCGCTGACCATGCGTTTCGAGCTGCAAGGACTGCGCGTGGCCAAACTCGAAGGCGAAGGCGCGCTCGTGTCCATAGGCTCCCTGTCCGCGGCACCGGGCATCGCCACCCTCTGGAAGTTCGCCCCGGTGGTCTCCTACCTCCATCTGCGCGACCTGACCGTGGACGTCACCTTCTTTGGTGGAGGAAAGTATTCCATCTCCGACCTGATCGGCGCGCAACGCAAACCGGAAGACGAGTCCCCCGAGGCAAACGAAACGGTATTCCCCTTTGCCCTGTACGGCTTCGAGATGACCAATGCGACGATCATCTTCGACGACAAGCCGCATAAAAAACGGCACGTCATCTCCAATCTCAACCTGCTGGTGCCCTTCACCTCAAGCTTTCTGGACCTGCGCAAGGAGTTCACCCAGCCCAAGTTCACGGCCGTGGTCAACGGCGACCCCGTGGAACTCAAGGGGCGCACCCTGCCCTTTGACGATACCCTGCGCACCGAGTTCGAGCTGGGCGCCGTGGATGTCGACCTGCATCAATACTGGAGCTACCTGCCCGTCAAGTCTCCCCTGCAGCTGGTCAGCGGCAAGTTCACCTCGGACATCACTCTCCTCTTCGAGCGACCGGACGCCACCCGCATGCGTCTGTTCCTGGGCGGCGGCGGAACCCTCACCAACCTGGAACTCTCCGCGCCTGTGGACGGAAAGGTCCTTGCCCTGAACAAGCTCGACTTCGAGATGGAGAAGTATTCCCTGGGCGACAACGAGCTGGCGCTCAAAAGCATCCGCCTGGACAAGCCATACTGCAAGGTCATCCGGCGCGGGGACGGCGACATCAACTGGACGGACTATTTTCCCGCCGAATCCCCCGGCACCGTTGCGAACAACGCCACGGCCAAAACCACGACCGAAAAGGACACCTCCCTGCGCCTGGACATCCGCTCCCTGGAAGTGGCGGGCGGCAGCGTGGACTGGCAGGACCTGACCGTGCCTGGAGGATTCTCCCGCGCCTTCGGCGACATAGCTTTCAAGGGCAAAGACCTGTCAACGGCCAAGGATGTGGTCAGCTCCTTCAACCTGAGCCTGGGGCGCAAGGGACGCGTCTCGGCTCAGGGGACGGCGACCCTGAGCCCGGTAAAAGCCGATGTTTCGGTCAAGGCCGAAGGGTTCAGCCTGCCGGACTACAAGGCCTATCTTGCCCAGGCCCTCCCCCTGCGCGTGGACTCCGGCGTGGCCGGGGCTACGGCCAAGCTCACGGTCAGCGACAACGACGGCGTCTTCAATCTGGCCGCCGACAACGCCACCCTCTCCCTGAGCGGGCTGGCCCTGTCCAAGCCGGACGCGGAGAAACCGAGTCTCGGCCTGAAGGCCCTGTCCGTGACCGGCGCCAACTTCGACCTCGCGGCAGGCAACGTGCTTGTGGACCGAATAGAGTTGACCGGTCCTTCGGTCGAAGTCGTCCGGGAGAAGTCGGGCGACCTCGATCTGGCGCGGCTCTTTGCCAAGGAGAGCGAGCCCGTGCGAGAGGAACAGACCGCCGCCGAAGAAGAGGCCAGGCAATGGACCGCCACGGTCAACACCGTGCGCGTGACCGATGGCGAAGCCACCTTCCGCGACCGTGCACTGAAGAATCCGGCGAAGCTGACCCTGAACGGTCTGCAGGCCACCTTGAGCAACCTGACCACCCGCCAGGGCGCGACCATGCGCTACGACATGAGCACACGATGGGGCGGAAAAGGAGAGATTTCAGCCGCTGGCAGCCTCGGTCTTGATGAATTCGGCACCACCGGCCGACTCCGCCTCAAGGACGTGGGGCTGAACCCGTTCGACCCCTACCTGGGCGAGTCCACGGAACTGCTCTTTTCCAAGGGCAGCGCCTCGGCCGACCTGAAGTATGAGTACTCCGGCACCCGCACCAACAAGTACACGGTGACGGGAGGGGCGGGCCTTCGCAGCGTGGCGCTCCGCGACGACAGCGGCGACGGCGAATTCGCGGGCTTCGACGCCTTCACGCTCACGGGCGTTCGTTTCGAAAACGAGCCCAACCGGCTGGACATCCAGTCCATCGACCTGGACGGCCCACGCGCCGCAGTGGATTTCGACAAGGACGGACGGCTGAATATCCGCCGCGCCTTCCGCATCCCCGAACCGCCGCCGGTGCCCGAAGAAAGGGAATCCAACGGCAAGGGGAAGCCTAAGCAAAAAGCCGAGACCCCGGCCAAAACCGCAGGAGACGCGCCCCAGACGCCTGCCCAACCTGCCGAGCCCCCCTTCTTCGATTCCGTGAAGATCGCCAAGGTGACCATGAAGAACGGGCACGTCACCTACCGCGACGCCTCGGTGGAGCCGGTCTATTCCACGGTCATCAGCGACATGACGCTGGGGCTGGTGGATGTTTCCCAGGCCCCGGAGGCGCGGCCCAAGATGGAGTTCAGCGCCAAGATCGGGCCCACGCCCATGTCGGTGACAGGCGTGCTCAACCCGGTCATCACCCCCATGTACTCCAACCTGACCGTGGCCGTGAACGGCCTGGAGATGGTGCCGCTCTCGCCCTACACCCTGAAATACATGGCCTACCCCGTGGAGAAGGGGCGGCTTTATGCAGACGTTACCTTCAAGACCGATAACTGGGAGCTGGACGCCAGCAACAAGTTCTTCATCGAGCAACTGGTCCTCGGGCCCAAGGACAAGCGACCCGACGCACCCAACGTGCCGGTCAAGTTCGGGCTGTCCCTGCTCCAGGACGGCAACGGCGACATGGAGCTGAACCTGCCCATCCGGGGCAGGCTGGACGACCCGGACTTCCGCATCGGCGGCATCGTGTTCAAGGCCATCGTCTCCCTGTTCGTCAAGGCCCTGGCCTCGCCCTTCAGCCTGATCGGCTCCATCTTCGGCGGCGGGGGCGAGAACATGGACTTCGTGGTCTTCCAGCCTGGCCGTGCCACATTGGATCAGTCGGGCATGCAGAAACTGGAGACCGTGACCAAGGCGCTCGAGGAGCGGCAGAAGCTCAAGCTGGAAGTGGACGGCGTGGTCGATCCGGCAGCGGACAAGGCCGGCCTGATCACGGCCTTCTTCGAGGCCAAGCTCAGGCAGCAGAAATACGAATCCCTGCCTCGCAAGGAGCGAAGCCAGACCTCGGCGGACGCCATGCGTATCGCGCCTGAAGAATACGAGGAATTCCTTTACGAGGCATACGCCGCCGAGCCCGATCCCGAAGGGATCAAGTCCACTACCCTGTTCGTCACCGACAGGCAGCCGGTGGACGTCATGGAGAAGTTCATCATCGACCGGATCCAAGTGACCCAGGAAGACCTCAACGAACTGGCCAGACAGCGGGCCAGCGCGGTCAAGGAGTTCATCCTCGCGCGCGATCCCAACCTGACCGAACGGGTTTATCTCCTCGACCGGCAGAAGGACGCCAAGGGCAAGACCGGCGTGCCCAAGCACCGGGCCGACCTGGGGATCAAATAACCGCCGGGGGGGAGAGCTACGGCTGCGCCTCCCGCAGGAAAAACAGGCAGGGACCATGGCTGGGAAGGAACGAATGTACCATCGCACCAGAACGTACGCATCGGCCATCGCGGCCTCCCTGGCCCTGCTGGGCCGGGGCGTTCCTGCGTTGGCCGCGGCTCCCGATGCCGGGATGACCGAATTCATCGGGCGATGGAGTCCGGCCATCATCCCGGTCTCCGTGGCGGGACTCCTGTTCGTGATCGTACTCCTCTACCTCAACCGCCGCCTGAAGCTCGGCTACGAGCAGCAGACCCGCGAACTGAACAACAGCCGGGACACCCTGCGCAAGGTCGTCGACCTGATGCCCAACCTGCTCTACGTCAAGGACCGCAGCGGCAGGTTCCTGCTCCTCAACCGCTCCATGGCCGAGTCCCTGGGCTCCGGCGTGGAAGATCTCACCGGCGTGCGCCACGCCGATGTCCATCCTGACGACGAGCAGATCCGGCGCATGGAGGCCGACGACCTGGCCGTCATGGACACGGGCCTGCCGTCCGCGAATATGGAGGAGCCGTACCTTCACGCTGACGGAACCACCCACTGGCTCCAGACCACGCGCCTGCCGTTTCGTCCGGCCAACGCGGAAGAGCTGGCCGTCCTGGTGCTCTCGGTGGACATCACCGCCCGCAGGGCCGCAGGGGCCGCGCTCAAGGCCAGCGAGGAACGATTCCGGGCCATCTTCAACCAGACGTATCAATTCTCGGCCACCCTGACGCTGGAAGGCGAGGTCATTCAGATCAACACCACCGCTCTGGACGCCTTCCGGCAAAAAGCCGACGACGTCGTGGGCAAGCCCCTGACCCTCGCCCGATGGTGGTGGGACGGGACCGTGAAAGACTGGCTCAATGACGCGGTGCAGCGGGCCGCCGAAGGGGAGACCGTCCGCAGAGAGGTCAAGAACACCCTGCACGAAGGCACTGTCATCGACGTGGACTTCACCCTGAAGCCCGCCCGAAACGACGAGGGCGAGATCATCTTCCTCATTGCCGAAGGGCGAGATATCTCCCAGCTCAAGAAGTCCCAGCAGGCGCTCAAAAAGCTCAACGAGGAATTGGAGCAACGTGTGGCCGATCGGACCAGAAACCTGGAAGAGGCCAAGGAAGAGCTCGAGGCTTCGCTGGAAGAGCTGCGCAGGACGCAGAAAGAACTGATCATGGCGGAAAAGCTTGCGGCTCTGGGCAGCCTTGTGGCGGGCGTGGCCCATGAGATCAACACGCCGCTGGGCGTCGGCGTCACCGCTGGCTCCTACCTCCGGGATCGTCTCGCGGTCCTGGAGTCGAAGCTGGCGTCAGGAGAACTCAAACGGTCCGAACTGGAAAATTTCATCGAAAACGGGCTGGAGTCCGCAGGAAGCATCCTGACCAATCTCGAACGCGCCGCCGAACTGATCAGCAGCTTCAAGCAGGTGGCCGCTGACCAGTCCTCGGAGATCCCTCGGAATTTCGAACTCAGGTCCTACGTGGGGGAAGTGCTCATCAGCCTCAAGCCCGAGTACAAGCGGACCGGCCATCGCATAGAGAACAACGCGCCGGAGGTGGAGCTATACAGCTACCCGGGCGCGTTCATGCAGATCATCACCAACCTGCTGGTCAACGCCCTGCTCCATGCCTACGGCGAGGACGAGAGCGGCACGATCAGCATCGGCGGCGAGATCGAGGGCGATAGCCTGGTCTTCACCTTCGAGGACGACGGGTGCGGCATCCCGTCTGAGAACATCGACAAGATATTCGAGCCTTTCTATACGACGAGACGGGGGACGGGAGGCACGGGCCTGGGCCTGCACATCGTCTTCAACACCGTGACCAGCACCCTGCACGGCACCATTCACGTGGATAGCGAGGTGGGCCGGGGCACCAGGTTCACCATTACCATGCCCCTGCAGCGGGCCGGAACCGAAGAAGAAGCCTGATAGAAGTCCTCCCCGGGGAAGACCGGACCTACCGGCCCACCGCCTTGATCCCACCCAGAGAGAACTTGAAGACGTGATCCACGAACTCCTCCAGGTTGGCGCTGTTCACGGCGGGACGTCTCGGCGTGAGCCTGTCCAGGATTGGCTGTGTCAGCAGATGGTCGAGCAGGAGCACCCAGATGCTGGAGCTGGTGTAGGCCAGGACACTCTCCGGACATTCCGGCCCGAGAAGAGCGGACACGATCTCCCTGAGCTCATCGGCTCGGGGCTGGACCTGCCGCCTGACGATGAAGTCGAGGTTCCGGCTCGGTTTGGCCATTTCGCGAAGGAAGATGGACCAACGCTGGGCGATGGTGGCGCTGCCGCTCTCGTAGATATCGCTGATCAGGTTGCGCAGGTAGCGCTTGAAGCGCAGCTCGGGGTCCATGTCCTCGTCCCCTGACTGCTCGTAGGTGTCCCTGGGGAAGACTTCCTCCAGCACGGCCAGGTAGAGCGCGTCCTTTCCACCGTAGTGATAGTTGACCGCCGCCACGTTGGCACCGGCACGGCCGCAGATATCACGGACAGTGGCCGCGTCGAACCCCTTGTCGGCGAAAACCTCGATGGCTGCCGCCAGTAACGCGTCTTTTGTGTTGACGTTGCGTTTCTCGTTCATAATGATAATTCCGCCTTATCCGCCTGAAACGTTTAAAACAAATGTTTGAGCTTAGTATGCTCCACGGCGGACCAAGTCAAGCAAAATATGCGGCTGGCCGGGAGGGAGCGTTCCCTCAAGCGCCGCCACAAGGAGCCGGAATATGGAAGTAAAACTCGCGGAGACGGCAGGGTTCTGCATGGGCGTGGACCTTGCGCTCAGGCGGCTGGACAAGCTGGTCAAGGCTGCCAAGGGCAAGCCCATCCACATCCTGGGCCCCATCATCCACAACCCCCAGGTGCTCAAGCGCTATGCCGAGCAGGGGGTGATCATCGCGGAAACGCCGGAAGAGGTGCCCTCCGGGGCCTGCGTGGTCATCCGCGCCCACGGCATCACCCGCGAGGTGGAGGAGGCACTGCGCAAACGGAACGTGGTCATCAAGGACGCCACCTGCCCCAGGGTGAAAAAGGCGCAACTGCTCATTCAGCGCCACACCGGCGAGGACCGGGAGCTCCTGCTTTACGGCGAGGCCGACCATCCCGAGGTCAAGGGACTGGTCAGCTACGCTCGGGACGGCCACTTCCTTTTCGGCTCCCCGGAGGAGCTTGAGGCTTATCCGCTCTCCCCAGAGAAAAAATACGTGCTGGCCGCCCAGACCACCCAGGACAGGGTCCTGTTCGAAATGATCGCCGAAAAGCTCAGGACGACACCCGATCTGGACGTCCTGATTCTGGAGACCATCTGCGACGCTACCAAGCTGCGGCAAAACGAGGCCAATCAACTGGCCCGCCAGGTGGACTTCATGGTCGTGGTCGGCGGCTACAACAGCGGCAACACCCGGCGCCTGGCCCAGGTGGCCGAAGAGAACGGCACACCTTGCAGGCATGTAGAAACCGTAGATGACCTTGACCTGAAAGAACTGCGCGGCTATGGCTCTGTGGGCGTCACTGCGGGCGCTTCAACCCCCCGCAGGCTCATTGACCAGGTCATCGCCGCGCTCAAGGCGCTCTGATCCCGGACGCAACAGGGGCCAGGCGCTTTCCGGTGATCCGAAAAACAGGCCCTGGCCCCGTGTGGACGCCTGCCGGGAGGTGTCGTTTCGTCGGGAAATGCCAACGCCGATGTGTGGAGGGTTGCGGCGCGGACTCCCGACGGCAATCCTGTCAGGGGGAGACAGGAACGGCAGGCCGTTGGACTTCCGTGAATCCGTGCGGAGGATTCGGTCTTCGGCATAATTCTGCCCCAACGCCGCGCACCTGGGTATTATAATCATGGCACGTTGCAAAACCGGGGACCACGGTGCCGGAGTGAAAGGGAAACAGCAGGGCTTGCCAGGAGGCGGCGCCGTGCTTATCAGGAAGTAACGATACATCTATCAGCATTCGAGGGACTGACATGGATATCAATAAGGCTATTGCCGATCTGAAAAAGGAACCGGGTTTTGCCGAAAACGTCGGCATGATGTTGGTGCACAACGGCGTGGTCCGCGCGTGGTCCCGCAAGGACCGGGCAGAGGTGACCGCCATCGAGGTGCAGACCGACCTGGACAAGGTCGAGGAGATCCGCAAGGATATCGAAGCGCGCGAAGGCATCTTCAGGGCCGTGGCCCAGGCCAGATGCGGAGCCATGAAGCCGGGAGACGACGTCCTCCTGCTCATCGTGGCCGGAGACATCCGTGAAAACGTGAAGCCCGCGCTTGCCGACTTCCTGGACCGGGTCAAATCCGAAGCAGTCACCAAAAAAGAAATTTTCGCCTAGGCTTTTCCAGAGGCCTGCAGTCCGTCATCCGAACGGCTTCGATCCCGGCGCGTCCGAACGCGACCCGGCTTCGTTTCCTTGCCGGAATCGGCGCTCGCCCATTCTCAAACGGCGGCAACCGGGGTTTCCCATGCACAAGATTCTTGAAGACACACACGGCCGCACGGTCAGCTATCTGCGCGTCAGCGTAACGGACCGCTGCAACCTTCGCTGCACCTATTGCGCGGGCGAAGGGCAGGAATTCATTCCGCACCCGGACATCCTGCGATACGAGGAAATCCTCGATTTCATCGGCATGGTGGTCGACATGGGCATCGAGAAAATCCGCTTCACCGGCGGTGAGCCCTTTGTGCGCAAAGGATTCGGCGACTTCATGATCGAGGCGGCAAAGCGCTACCCCGACCTGGACCTCTGCGTGACCACCAACGCCACGCTGATCAAGGACTACGTAAAGCCCCTGGCCGAAGCGGGCATCCGGCGGGTGAACATCTCCCTGGACACCCTGGACCCCGAAAAATTCAAGCGCATCACCGGCCGCGACCACTTCGCCGAGGTCAGGGCCAACATCGATCGCTGCCTGGAGGCGGGGATGCGGGTCAAGATCAACGCCGTGGCCATGCGCGGGTTCAATGACGACGAACTCCCCGCTTTCGTGGAGTTCGCACGGGAGAACCCGCTGGACATGCGCTTCATCGAGTTCATGCCCGTGGGGTTGGAGACCGGTTGGGATGACGCAACAGTCTGGAAGGCCGAGGAAATCCTGACTGAGGCCGAAACCTACGCTGAACTGGTGCCTCTGACAGAGGACGACAAATGCCAGCACGGCCCGGCCCGGGTCTTCAACATCAAGGGAGGCAAGGGCCGCATCGGGCTCATCTCTCCCTACACCAACCACTTCTGCGGCACTTGCAACCGCCTGCGCCTGACCTCGGACGGCAACCTGCGGACCTGTCTCTTCTCAGACAAGGTATACCGCCTGCGGCCCGTGCTGCGCAATCCCAAGCTCGGATTGGCCGCAGTGGAAAAGATTCTCAAGAAAGCCAGCCGCCACAAGCCCATCGGGCACGACCTGCTGGAACGCATGCCCGCAGGACAGGGTGTGTGCCGCACACGCATGGCGTCCATCGGCGGCTGATCCGCCGAAACCCGGGGGGGCAATCCATACATGCCATTGCGCCCCCCTTTATACTAGGCAAACCTTGGCTGAAAAGGTATTCTTCCGCCCGATGGATGAAGCATTGCGGTATGAACCTCGTTCAAGGATACAATGGACTTGCCCCTGTCTCTGAGAAATCTCAGCATCAAATACCGGCTCATGGTCTGGTTTACCGGGTTCATCTTCGTCAGTTCCCTGGTGGCCTCCTCCGTGGCCTATTACTCCATCCGAAGCTATGTTGAGCAGGACATCGTCTTGGACCTCGGCACGGCCACCGACGGCATCCTGACCATGGTCGGGACCTCGGCCAAGGTCTCGGTCCGCAACCGCTTGCGCGCCATCGCGGAAAAAAACATCGACATTCTGCACAGCCTGGAAAAAGCCGTCCAGGCCGGGAGCATGTCCCAGGCTGTGGCCAAGGAAACGGCCAAGAGGGTCCTGCTCAGCCAGACCATAGGCAAAACCGGATACATTTACGTGATCAAGTCCGATGGCGTGATCGTGGTCCATCCGTCCCAAGCCCTGGTCGGCAGAAACCTTTCCAAGGAGTCCCTGGGACAACAGCAGGCCAAACGGCACCGGGGATACCTGGAATACGAGTGGGCCAACCCCGATGACGAGGAGAAGCGCCCCAAGGCCATGTACATGGAATACTTCGCCCCCTGGGACTGGATCGTTTCCGTGTCCTCGTACCGGGACGAGTTCCGATCCCTCATCGACGTGGCCGACTTCCGCAAAAGCGTCCAGTCCTTCGCTCTCGGCGAAATAGGCCATGCCGCAATCCTGAACAACGAAGGGAAATACCTGGTCGCCCCGACCGCAACGGACGGCAAGCCTCACGACGCCATCTCCCCGGCCCTGCTCAACAGGATGAAGGGTCTGGACCATGGTCGTATCATCCACACGCCGGAAACCGGACCGAACAAGGGCAGGGCAACCATAACCTTTTTCCGACGGATACCGAACCTGGGATGGATCGTGACCGCTTCATCCTGCCTGGATGAGGCTTATGCGCCCCTGTACCGGCTTCGCAACATAATCCTGGGCATAGTAGCCTTCACCCTGCTCTGCTCCATTCCCCTTGCCCTGAAGCTCGGTTCGGCCGTGGCCACGCCGCTCACAAGACTGGCGGACAGCATGTCCAAGGCGGACAAGGGCGACCTGTCCGTACGGGCCGAGATCAACGGCCAGGGGGAAATCGGCCAACTTGCCCAGCGCTTCAATCAGTACATGGGGCAACTGGAGGAATACCGGGACGGCCTGGAAACCGAGATCGACGAACGCCGCCGCGCCGAGCAGCAGCTGAAGCTGTTCGCAATGGTTTTCGATAACGCCCTGGAAGGAATCACCATCAGCGACAAGAACGGGGCCATGCTGGCCGTAAACCCCGCCTTCACCGCCATCACCGGCTTCGAACCCGAGGAGGTGCTGGGGCAGAATCCGCGCGTGCTCAAATCGGAGCACCACAACAAGGATTTCTACCGGGAGATGTGGCAAAGCCTGATCGAATACGGCTCCTGGCATGGCGAAATCTGGAACCGGCGCAAGAACGGCGAGTCCTTCCCGGAAATCCTGAGCATCAGCTCCATCCGCGACGAGAACGGAAAAGTCTCCAATTACGTAGCGGTGTTCCATGACATTTCCGACATGAAGCGCAAGGACAAGGAGCTGGAGCACCAAGCGTACCACGACGCCCTGACCGGACTGCCCAACCGCGCCCTGGCCCATGACCGCCTGACCATGGCCATCGCCCACGCCCGGCGTGAAAATACCAAGGTGGCCATCCTCTACCTGGACATCGACGACTTCAAGAAGGTCAACGACCAGCTAGGATATTCGGCGGGCGACGTGCTCATTCAGGAGGTGGCCGACCGGCTCTCCACCCAGTTCCGCGACGCGGACACCGTGGCCAGGCTGGGCGGCGACGAATACCTGATCCTTGCCGAGCACATGGAGGATGAACGCGAGGTCGTGGAGCTGGCTGATCGCGTCCTGCTCTCCTTTGACGAGCCCTACCTGATCCACGGCCAGGAACTGACGATTACTCCCTCAGTGGGAGTGACCATGTACCCGGACGACGGCGACGACGCCGGCACGCTGATCCGCAACGCGGACATGGCCATGTACCAGGCGAAGTCCGCTGGGAAACGCAACTATCTGCTCTACACGCAGGAGATCAACGAGCGCATCTCCCGCCGCATCGAGCTGGAAAACGACATGCGCCGCGCCCTGAAGGAAGAGGAGTTCACGGTCTACTTCCAACCCAAGGTCAACCAGCGGACAGGAAAGGTGATGGGCATGGAGGCGCTGGTGCGCTGGAACAAGGCCGACGGCAGCGTGGTCAGCCCGGGCGATTTCATTCCCCTTGCCGAGGAAACCGGCCTCATAGTGCCCCTTGGCGAATATGTCCTGGGAGCCTCCTGCAAGGCCATGCAGCTCTTCGAAGGGCTGGGCTGCTCCAACATCAAGGTCTCGGTCAACCTCTCGCCCATCCAGTTCGAACAGCAAGACCTGGTAGAGATGGTCATCGCCAGCCTGGAACACAACGGGCTGAACCCGTCCAAGCTGGAATTGGAGATCACGGAGTCCACCCTCATGACCGATGTGAATGCCTCGGTTGCCAAGCTCGAACAGTTGGTGGACCACGGCATATCCATCTCCATCGACGACTTCGGGACGGGCCATTCCTCACTGTACTACCTGAAGAATTTCCCCATCGACGTGATCAAGATCGACCAGTCCTTCGTGCGGGACATCACCTCGGACGCTTCGGACGCCCAGATCGTGGAAACCATCATCCTCATGGCCAGGAATCTCGGCCTCGCGGTGGTGGCGGAAGGAGTGGAGACGGAGGAACAGCTGAGCCGCCTGAACGACTACGGTTGCGAACTCATCCAGGGATACTACTACAGCCCTCCGCTGCCTCTCGAAGGCATCGTCGCCTATCTTCAGGAAAGAAACACAGAGTGTTTCTGACCGGAACCGGGGGAGGTCAGGCCGGATTGAGCCTCAACGCTTCCCAGCCTCTTCGACACTAAAGGGACAGCACGGCAGCACGGCCAACTTCCGACATCGAAACCGCACATGACACCACGCAAGTTCCCCTTCATTCTCCGACTTCTCGTCCTGCTCCCGCTCATCGCCCTGCTCCCGCCTCTGCCCAAGGCGGCCGCGGCACCGACCTATCCCTGCCGCGTGGCAGCGGAGTTTCCGCACAACCCCGAATCATACACCCAGGGGCTCTTCGTCCACGACGGCAAGCTGTACGAATCCTCGGGCGGTTTCGGCGAATCCTACCTGGCCGTGGCCGATATCGAATCCGGCGACTACCTCCTGCGCATGCCGGTCCCCCGGAAATACTTCGCCGAAGGCATCGCCCCGTACCGGGACAGGCTGTTCCTCCTGACCTGGCTCTCCGGCACCGGCTTTCTCCACTCACTCGGCGACCTGGAACTTCTGACCTCCTTTGCCTACCGTCCCGCCGGGGACACCACCGAGGGATGGGGACTGACCTTCGACGGCCAGTGGTTCATCTCCAGCTCGGGAAAGGACTCGCTCCGTTTCCACGACCCGGAGGACTTTGCCATGATCGGCGGCATCAAGGTGCGCGACGGCAGGGAACCGGTCCGACTGCTCAACGAACTGGAATACGTGGGTGGCATGGTCCTGGCCAATATCTGGAAGCGCGACAGAATAGCGGTCATCGACCCCGAAAGCGGCAAGGTCCGGGCCTGGATCGACCTTTCGCCGCTCAGAAAACGGATCGCGCCCGCCAGCGGCGTGGCCAACGGCATTGCCTATGAAAAGGAAACGGGACGGCTGTTCGTCACCGGCAAGCACTGGGACAAGCTGTTCGAGATAACCGTGGACGAAGTGCTCTGGCGCAGGCCGGTGAGCATGGAACAACTCCCCCAGGCAAAACAGGCGGAGAAAAAGTAGCGAATTTCACCCCGAAAGAGACCGCTGTCTGCGCGGCAATGGGGGAGGAGCTTTCCGTCAACCCATGAAGTCCCGGCTCCAGCGGGCCAGGTTGATGGCCACCAGCAGGGCGCCCTCCCAGCGGGAGACTCGCCAGCCTGTTCTGAGCAGGATGAGCACCAGGCCGACCATGGCCACCAGCACCATGAGCCCCGAAAGGGCCTCGTGCGAGACGGGAAGCGGCTTGAGCAGGCAGGTCAGCCCCAGCACTCCGGCAAAGTTGAAGAAATCCGACCCGATCAGGTTGCCCAGGAGCATCTCGTTCTTGCCCCGGAGCGACGCGGCCAGGCAGGTGACCAGCTCAGGCAGGCTGGTGCCCGCGGCCACGATGGTCACGCCGATGACCCAGGAAGAGACCCCTAGCTTGGCGGCGATGGACGTGGCCGCCGTGACCATCAGGTGCCCTCCCCCTGCGATGGCGGTAAAACCACCCAGCAGAAGCAGCGCGTGCAGCCAATTGGCCTCCTTGCCGTCCAGATCGTCCAGTTCGTCGTCTCCCACGTTCTCCCGTTTCATGCCCAGATAGAGCAGATAGCCGATCAGCAACGCCAAGAGCGCACCGCCGAAGATCCTCCCCAGCTCACCGGTAAACGCCACGGCGAGAATGCACGCCGTGGTCAGGAACAGGAGCAGGCCGTCACGGTAGACAATGGTCCGGTTTGAGACCAGGGGCTTGATCATGGCCATCATGCCGAGGATGAAACCGAGGTTGAAGATGTTGGACCCGACCACGTTGGACAGAGAAATGTCGTTGTGCCCGCGCAGAGCCGCGTCCACGGTAACCAGGAACTCCGGGGCCGAGGTGCCCAGGGCCACGATGGTCAGGCCGATGACCAGCTCCGAGACATTGAACTTGCGGGCGATGAGCGCGGCCGAGGTGACGATCCAGTTGGCGCCGAACCAGAGCAGCACGGCGGAAACGGCGAAGGTGATGATATCGACGGTCATGGGGGTCGTTGTAGACTATGGGCGAAGACGGGGCAAGGACTACCGGTTCTGATCCGCCCGGTCCTTTTTCCACGCCTTGACGATCTCCGGCTTGGGTTCGGCCCAGTCCAGGACGGTCTCACGGGTAGGCGCGACCTCGATGACTTCGGAGGCCTCCCCACGCCGGACGCGGACCTTGATCTTTTCGCCCGTGGCCTCGAAGTGCCGACGCGCCTTGGTGGAATAGGAGGCGACAAGGGACGCGGCGTCGGCCACGGCCAGCGGCGTCCAGTCCCCTTCCAACGGTCGGCACACGGCCAGCGGGCCGGGAAAATCCACGGTCTTGAGTACGTAGTCGCCGGGCTGAACCTGGGCAGCGATGTCCGCGTTGTCGTCGGCCTTTCTGCCGAAGGTCAGCCAGTGGGCCCCGGCCCAGTACTGCCGCCCGACACGGGCCAGGGCGAAGTCGGAGACCGACGGACGCTCACGGTGGGTGAGCAGCTTGACGAAGCGGGCCGCTCCGTTGGCCTCGGTCAGGCAGCAGCCTCCCGCCGGTGTGGGAATCTCGGTGAAGCCGTAGTGCTCGGCCATGGCCATCTGGGGCTTGCGGCCCCGTCCGTACCAGTCGTGCAGCCGCTCGCGGTCTACCAGGCCGGACTCCTCCATGGGCGTGATCGGCTGCTTCTTCGCGCACAGGGGCCGAAGCAGCACGTCGCGGACGTCCGCCCGCTTGGTGATCAGGTTCAGGGCGTCCTCGCGCTGGCTCATGGGCCGCTGGCCGACCACCTCGCCCGAGATGAGAAATTTAGCCCCGTATTCATCCAGCAGCATCCTGGCGTGGGCCAGCATGGTGATCTTGCAGTCAATGCAGGGGTTGAGCCACTTGCCAAAGCCCTGAGACGGGCCGTCGAGCATCATGTCCACGTACTGCTGGCGGATATCCACCTCCACGGCGTCGATGCCGTAGTGTTCCTTCCAGAAGGGGATCAGCTCCGGTTTGCCGAAAAAAGGCGTGACAAAATGCAGGCCGAGGACCGTAAGACCCTGGTCCATGACCGTGCGCACAGCCAGGATCGAATCCAGGCCGCCGGAGAGCAAAGCAAGGGCGTCGTACTGTTTCACCGTGTTCGTCATGGACGGGACCATTAAGAGAGAATGGCGTGGAGAGCAAGTGCTATCGGTCAGTCGAGCCCTAATCCCCGGCCTGAATCCTCTTCAGGACCGCATTGAAACGGGCCAGGAATGCCGATGTCGACAGACCACGATCATCGAAATACTTGCGGGAAACAGGAGCCCCAAAAGGTCGCTTTTCACCAATGATCTTCGGACAGGGATAGATATCATCAAACTCCGGGGCATACTGTTCCTTGATGAAGGCTCCCACCGCCAGATCGCTGATGAACATGTCGATGCGCTCTTCGGCCGCCATGCGGAAGTGGGTCAACTCGGCACTGTTGCCCCGTGCCAGGTCCAACGAAAAAATCTCCGACTCCACGGCAGCGTCCCAATCCTCACCATAGGAATACCCCAGGCCGACTCCGATACGCAATCCAGCGAGGTCGTTGTAATCCTTCCAACAGGACGACAACTCCTTGCCTTTCTTCCACAGCTTCGTCGTGATGTAATATATGGGGGCGGAATATTGCATGAACGCTCTCCGCTCTTCATTAGTGGCGCACGGGAGCATCATGGGTATCAGCCCATGCCGCATATCCGCCAGGCAACGCTTGAAGGGCAAGACCGTCAATTTCGGCTCATATCCCATCTCGGTCAACACGGCTTTGATGGTGTCCACAGCCTGCCCATGTGGTGTGCCGTCATCGTCGACATACGCAAAGGGAGGAAAGATCCACACAGCCACATCAAACACGGGGGATTGTGCCTTGGCAGGCACGGCGATCAGACACAAAGCAACTGCTATAGCCCCAACCATGGCCAGGAACCGGGCTCTCGGCTCAAGCGAAACTATACATAAAGCAGATCTGTTCACTTCTTCATATTAATAAAAAACATAACAACAGGTCAATTCAAAAAAGGCCTCGGCGCACTCGCAGACGGGCTGGAATACCGGAAAACAATTTGGCTCGCTCCCGGAATCGACATCTGCTGCATAACAGATTGCAGTGCGCTGCCACGGGGGCGGCCGTTTCCCGCCTATAGATGCCGGTTGCCCGCCGTGCGTCTATCTGTTATCGAGACGTGTTGCTGAATTTGTTGCGCCCGTAACCCCTCAAGGAGACACCCATGGCACGTAAGGCCGTCGACCCCGAAGTCCTGAGAAAGGAAGCTCTCGGCACCGCTCTGACCACCATCGAACGCAAGTTCGGCAAGGGGTCCATCATGCGGCTCGACGACGAGGCGTCGCACTCCATTCCGTTCATCCCCACCGGTTCCATCGGCCTGGACATGGCCCTTGGCATCGGCGGCGTACCGCGTGGACGCGTCATCGAAATTTATGGTCCGGAATCCTCGGGCAAGACAACCCTGGCCCTGCACATCGTGGCCGAGGCCCAGAAGAGGGGCGGCAACGCTGCCTTCGTGGACGCCGAGCACGCCCTGGACCCGGGTTACGCCAAGCGCCTCGGCGTCAAGACAGACGAACTGCTCATCTCCCAGCCGGACTACGGCGAACAGGCCCTGGAGATCGCCGACCTGCTGGTCCGCTCCGGCGCCATGGACGTGGTGGTCATCGACTCGGTGGCCGCCCTCATCCCCCAGGCCGAGCTTGAGGGCCAGATGGGCGAGACCCAGGTGGGCGGCCAGGCGCGGCTCATGTCCCACGCCCTGCGCAAGCTGACCGGCACCATCCACAAGTCCAACTGCGTGGTCATCTTCATCAACCAAATTCGTATGAAGATCGGCATGACCGGCTACGGCAACCCCGAGACTACCTCGGGCGGCAACGCGCTCAAGTTCTACGCCTCCTGCCGCCTGGACATCCGCCGCATCCAGACCCTCAAGGACAAGGACGAGTCCTACGGCATCCGCGCCAGGATCAAGGTGGTCAAGAACAAGGTGGCCCCGCCCTTCCGCGAGGCCCTGGTGGACGTGCTCTACGGCCAGGGAATCTCCCGCATGGGCGAGCTCATCGACATGGGCGTGGAGCACGGCATCATCGAGAAGTCCGGCTCCTGGTTCGCCTTCGGTCCCGAGAAGCTCGGCCAGGGCAAGGAGAACGTCCGGCAACTGTTGCAGGAAAACCCGGACATCGCCGAGGCCGTCGAGGAAAAACTGATGCAGCATCTGGGATACCGCGAGGCCCCGGAAGCTGAAGAAGCCGGAGACGCCGGCGAATAGACAGACCTTTCCCGGATGAACCGCCCTGGGTTTCCGCCCGGGGCGCTTTTGTCTGGAGATTCTTAGTATTTGGAGAGAGTTAACACATGAAAGCTGCTGAAATCCGTAAACGCTTCCTGGAATATTTTCAGAGGAACGGCCACACCATCGTGGACTCCGCGCCGCTGATCCCCAAGGACGACCCGACGCTCATGTTCACCAACGCGGGCATGGTCCAGTTCAAGAAGCTCTTCCTGGGCCAGGAAAAGCGGGACTACATCCGAGCCACCACCTCCCAGAAGTGCCTGCGCGTGGGAGGCAAGCACAACGACCTGGAGAACGTGGGCCGCACCGCGCGCCACCACACCTTTTTCGAGATGCTCGGCAACTTCTCGTTCGGCGACTATTTCAAGGAAGACGCCATCAAGTTCTGCTGGGAGTTCCTCACCGAGGAGCTGAAGCTCGACAAGGATCGCCTCTACATCACCATCTACAAGGATGACGACGAGGCGGGCGAGCTGTGGCAGAAGGTGGCCGGCGTTCCGGCCGAGCGCATCTACCGCCTGGGCGAGAAGGACAACTTCTGGTCCATGGGCGACACCGGCCCCTGCGGTCCCTGCTCCGAGGTCCACTACGACCAGGGCGAGGAAGTGGGCTGCGGCCCGGACTGCGGCATCGGCAAGTGCGACTGCGACCGCTACCTGGAAATCTGGAACCTGGTGTTCATGCAGTACGACCAGGCCGAGGACGGTACCCGCACCGACCTGCCCCGCCCGTCCATCGACACGGGCATGGGCCTGGAGCGCATCGCCGCCGTGTGCCAGGGCGTGGCCTCCAACTACGAGACCGACCTGTTCCAGTCCATCATCCAGTACACCGCCGAGATGGCGGGCGTGAAGTACCGCGAGAACGAGGAGATCGACACCGCGCTCCAGGTCATCGCCGACCACTCCCGCGCCATCGCCTTCCTCATCCCGGACCAGGTGCTCCCCTCCAACGAGGGCCGCGGCTACATCCTGCGCCGCCTGATCCGCCGCGCCTACCGCTTCGGCAAGCTCATGGGCCTGGAAGGCTCCTTCCTCTGGAAGACCGCCAACAAGGTCGTCGAGGACATGGGCGATCACTACGCCGAGCTCAAGGAGACCCGCGACTTCATGATCGAGGTCGTGAAGGGCGAGGAAGAGGGCTTTGCCAAGACCCTGGACAAGGGCTTGGAGATGCTCGAAGAGGAGCTGGCCGAACTGACCAAGGCGGGAGCCAAGGTCGTGCCCGGCGAGACCACCTTCAAGCTCTACGACACCTACGGCTTCCCCATCGACATCGTGCGCGACATCGCCGAGAAGCAGGGCATCGACGTGGACGAGCCGGCCTTCGACGCGCTCATGAAGGAACAGAAGGAACGCTCCAAGGCCGCCTGGAAAGGCTCCGGCGAAAAGGACGTGGCCAGCCTGTTCCAGACCTTGCTCGAACAGGATGTCACCAGTGAATTTTCCGGCTACGAGGGCATGATCGATCAGTCTACGATCACCTACCTCCTCGACGCGGACGGCAACCTTGTCGACACCCTGCCCCAGGGCGAGGTGGGCTGGCTGGTTGCCGAGGTCACGCCGTTCTACGGCGAATCCGGCGGCCAGATGGGCGACACCGGCGAGATCGCCGCGTCCGGCGGCAAGGCCGTGGTCGTGGATACGGTCAAGCCGTCCCAGAAGCTCACCGCCCACAAGATCGAAGTGGCCGAGGGCACCATGAAGGTCGGCGAGTCCGCCTTCCTCAACGTGGACCGGGGCCAGCGTCTGGCCACCATGCGCAACCACACCGTGACCCACCTGCTGCACGCCGCCCTCCAGAAGGTGCTCGGCGACCATGCCAAGCAGGCGGGTTCCCTGGTGGGCCCCGACAGGCTGCGTTTCGACTTCACCCACATCAAGAAGCTCTCCCCCGAGGAGATCGAGCAGGTGGAGGCCATCGTCAACCAGAACATTCTCGACGCCATCCCGGTGGACCGCGAGGTCATGTCCATCGAGGCCGCACAGGCCAAGGGTGCCACCGCCCTGTTCGGCGAGAAATACGGCGACACCGTCTCGGTCATCGAAGTGCCGGGCGTGTCCATGGAATTCTGCGGCGGTACCCACCTGGACAACACCGGCATCGCCGGATCGTTCGTCATCATCAGCGAGTCCGGCGTGGCCGCCGGCATCCGGCGCATCGAGGCGGCGACGGGCGGCAACGCCACCGCCTACCTCGGAGGCCGCAGCAAGGCGGCGGCGGAAGCCTCGGCCCTGCTCAAGGCCCAGCCCGTCGACCTGCCCGGCAAGGTCAAGGACCTCCAGCAGCAGGTCAAGGACATGCAGAAGGAGATGAAGTCCCTCCAGGCCAAGCTCGCCTCGGGCGCAGGCCGTGACATGATGAGCGAGATGGAGGAGATCGGCGGCGTAAAGGTCCTGGCCGTTGAGCTGGAGGCCCCGAACATGGGCGTCATGCTGGAGCAGATGGACGCCCTGCGCTCCAAGGTCGACTCCGGCATCATCTGCCTGCTGGCCGGTCACGACGACGGCAAGGTTTCCGTGGCCCTGGCAGTGACCAAGGACCTGCACGGCCGCTTCAAGGCGGGCGACCTGATCAAGCCCGTTGCCGGCGAAGTCGGCGGCGGGGGCGGCGGCCGCCCGGACCTGGCTCGCGCCGGCGGCTCCGATGCGGCGGGGATTCCCAACGCCATCGCCAAGCTCAAGGAGATCGTGGCCGGGTAACGGGCGCGTTCATTCAGGAAATTCAGCGGCGCATGCTTTATAAGCATGCGCCGCTTTTTTCGTGGGAACGCGCGGAAAGGGGAAGAGGTCGTTCTGTTCGGAGGTTGTAGGGAGAAGCAAAGAAGAGAGGGATGAAGAAATATGGAAGCCGCCTATCGGCGGCGATTGATGGAGGAAGGGTTTCGCCCCTTCCGGGCCGACTTACTTTTGGACCAGAGCGCCCAAAAGTAAGCAAAAGTCGCTCTGTTGGTGCTTCAGCGCGATCTCGGGACCAAGAGCCGCTAACACGGCTTCCGCTGCCCAAAAGCGAAAGCCTGCGGGCAGGCGCGCTTCGGGCTGCACTTCAGCCGTGTAAAAGCGGCTCTAAGCCCCGAGCTCGATGACCGGTCGCCGCCGGGGTGATTGGTAGCTTACCGGATGAGGTAATTCTTTTTTGCCCGTCAAATCGAGCTAGCACCCAGCTATGCGATAAGGGCAACTTGTCATCGCCACCAAGTCGAGCGGCCTCGCTGTGACGGGCCAGAAAAAGCAATTCGGCGCTCCGACTTCCTCTTCTGAGGTCCGCAGTGAGCCCCTTGCTCACGGGCCTAGAAGCTCACCAACCTGGTCGGCGGCTCTTCTGTCGTGACCTGCACGAAGTGGGACGGCCTCCGAATACGAAGACAGGCAGAGCGTTCCACTCAACGAAGTCCGGAGCCGACCGGGTTGGATGAGATTGTCGCCAGCGAGCACCGGGGCGGGGATGCCCCTCCAAGCGCCTTTTCTTTCGTCTATTTCTTTTGGCGCAGCAAAAGAAATGGACCCCGCCGGGAGGGCATGGAGGGCTTTTGGGGGCAAAGCCCCCAAACCCGGCTCTCCACGCGCTGCAAGCACGATTCCCGGAGGTGGCGGAGCGGAACGCTCCAACACCGGCTCTTTTCACGCCACAGGCGTGAACCTGGAAGCGAGGGGCGCAGGCCCCAACGCTGACTCTCAGGACGCGCCGCAGGCGCCCCCTCCCCCCTTCGTTATTCCATCTGCGACAAATGGTTGTCCTGCCCTGCCCGCTAATGCTATGGTCCACTTCACCCGTACGCAATGATCTGGAGGCTTCCCAATTTTGTCTGCGATTTTCACTGTTTCCGAACTCACCCGCTCCGTGAAGAATTTACTCGAAGCGGAGTTTCCCTTTGTTTGGGTTCGCGGACAGGTCTCCAATCTCGCCAGACCGGCCAGCGGACACATCTATTTTACCCTCACCGACGGCGACGCGGCGCTGTCCGTTGTCTGGTTCAAATCCGCCCAGGCAGCCAGCCAGCCCGTGACCGATGGGGGCGAACGCATCAATCCCCTGACAGGAGAGGTGGAGGAAACGGCCGGCACCACGGCCCTCAGCGGCAGTGGTCTCGAGGAAGGCATGGAGGTGCTCTGCGCAGGCCGCCTCAACGTCTATGAGCCGCGCGGCCAGTACCAGCTTGTTGCCGAGCTGGTCCAGGACCAGGGCGTCGGCGACCTGGCCATCGCCTTTGAGGCGCTGAAGAAGAAGCTGAGCGAAAAAGGCTACTTCGACGAGGACCGAAAAATGGCCATCCCGCGCAATCCCAAACGCGTGGCGGTGATCACCTCCCCTTCGGGAGCGGCCATCCGGGATTTCCTGCGCATCGCGGACACGCGGGGAACCGGCGCTGAAATACGAATTTATCCGTCCCTCGTACAGGGGGACCTGGCCCCGGAACAGTTGGCCAAAGCGCTCGACCAAGCAGACGCCGAAGGCTGGGCCGAGGTGGCGGTGCTCATCCGCGGAGGAGGGTCCCTTGAGGACCTCTGGGCGTTCAACACCGAGCCCGTGGCCGACGCCATCTACCGCTCGCGCTTGCCGGTGGTCACTGGAGTGGGGCATGAGCCGGATGTGTCCATCGCCGACTTCGTGGCGGACAAGCGCGCCGCCACGCCGAGCCATGCGGCCCAGGAGCTCTGGCCCCGGCGGGAAACCCTGGCCCAGCGGTTGGACGACCTGGAACTGGCCATGACACGCGCCTATACCGGCTGGTTGCTCTCCAAGGGGACGGATTTCGAGCACCTGCGCCGAGCCTTGGTCTGGCTCTCGCCCGAACGCAGGCTGGAGCGCATGAGCGACCGCTACGCCGGTCTGCTCACCCGGCTGGAGGACGCCGGACAGGATCTGATTTTCAACAAACACCGTGACGCTCGGGATTGTGTTGAACGCCTCGGGAGGGCCTACGGTCCCGGAAGGATGCGCGCCCTTTCTGCGGAGACCGCTTCCTGGGTGCGGCGCATGAGCAACGCCTACAATACGCGCAGAACCGAGGATACCGCCCGTCAGACCGGCGCGCTCGTCCAGCGCCTGCGCACGGCCATGGAGCGATTGGCCGAAGACCGCAGCCAAGAACTGAAACTGGCCGATACCGCCCTGTCCGGGCTCAACCCGGAGGCCCCGCTGGAACGCGGCTACGCCCTGATTCGGGTGGAACGCACCGGACAATTTTTACGCAACCCGAAAGAGGTGACGAATGGCGACGCTCTTGCTATCAGAGTCAGGGAAGGCAACGTCACCGCCGTGGTCACATCCGGCGGTTCGACTTTTTCGGAGAATAAATGAAACGAATTTGGACAGTTATACTATTGACAGTAGCCATGGCGCTTTTGCCCATGGTTCCGACATCGGTGACGGCCCAGGATTACGGGCTGGAGGACGGGGATAATATAGGCCTGCTAATGCCTGGAGAAGCCAAGGCCGCCGAAACCGATTCCACTGCCCGGGCCGGAGGAGCCACTGTGCTCGCCGCGCCCGGGCGCATAGGGGAAGGCAAGCCCTTCCTGGTCCGACTTACCTCGGACCAGCCCCTGGATTCGGTCTCCATCCACTGGCTGGGCAAGGAAGTTGTCCCGTCCATCTCGGTCTGGAACAACCGCCATGTGGCCCTTGCCATGCTCGGCACCGACGTGCTGAACGCCAAGCCGGGCAAGCAGGAGCTGGACGTCATCGCTTCCATAGACGGCAAGGAGAACACTTTCCGCCGTACCGTGCAGATAGTCCCCGTGGACTACCCCAAGCAGGAGCTGACCCTGCCTGAGAAAATGGTCACCCCGCCCAAGGCGGTCTACGACCGGATCAAGGCAGACCGCGTGGCAACGGCCAAGGCCAAGAACACCGTCTCGCCCAAACGCACCTGGCAGCTGCCCTTCGAACGCCCGGTGGAAGGCAAGATCACCAGCCTGTACGGAATGCGCCGCATTCTCAACGGCAAGCCCAAGAACCCGCACCGGGGGCTGGATTTCCGCTCTCCCATGGGCAACCCCGTCAAGGCCACGGCTGACGGCGTGGTCATCCTGGTGGGCGACCACTACTACGCGGGCAACTCGATCTACATCGACCACGGCAACGGCGTGGTCTCCATGTATTTCCACCTGTCCAAGCCCACGGTCAAGGAAGGCGACTCGGTCTCACGTGGCCAGACCATCGCACTCTCCGGCATGTCCGGACGGGCCACGGGCCCCCATCTCCACTATTCCGTCTCGGTTCTTGGGAAGCTGGTTGACCCCGAGCCCTTATTGAAAAGCACCACTGACGAACTCTTGAAATAATTACATATTGATTACCATCCCACGAGGGAACCCATGGCAGAAGATAGCTTTGAAACACGACTGGACCGACTGAAGTCCATCGTCGATAAACTGGAGCGTGGCGACCTGCCCCTGGAAGAGGGCGTGGCCCTCTACAAGGAGGGCCTGACCCTGGCCAAGGCCTGTGGCAGACAGCTCGAATCCGCGAGAAACGAAGTGAAAATCGTGTCCGAGGGACTGGTCAAGGAGTTCGAAGCCCTGGAAAACCTGGGGGCTCCGGATGACGATTAAGGAGCAACTCGCGCGGCGCGCCGCCGGGGTCGAGACGTACCTGACCGGCTGCCTCAAGGACCGGGGCATCCCTGAGAGGCTGCTCGCCTCAATGGAGTATTCCCTGCTGGCGGGCGGCAAACGGCTCAGGCCGGTGCTGGTCCTCTCCTGGGCCAAGATGCTCGGCGGCCCGGACATCGATGACGCGGTCATGCCCTTTGCGGCCAGCCTCGAGTGCATCCACACCTACTCGCTCATCCACGACGACCTCCCGGCCATGGACGATGACGACCTGCGGCGCGGCAAGCCCTCCAACCACAAGCAATTCGACGAGGCCACGGCTATTCTGGCGGGCGACGGCCTGCTCACCGAGGCCTTCGGGCTGATGAGCGCGGCGTCCATTGTCAAGGGGCTCCCTGCGGACCGCGTCCTGCGTGCCATCCTCGTGCTGGCCAAGGCGGCGGGTGCGGGCGGCATGGTCGGCGGCCAGGCTGTGGACATGGAATTCACCGGACGGGACGGCGTCCCCCTCGAAGAGTTGCGCGGCATGCACGCCATGAAGACCGGAGCGCTGATCACGGCGGCCTGCGAGTGCGGCGCGATCCTGGCAGGCGGCAATGAGACAGATGTGGACAAGGCGCGCGGTTTCGGCAAAGCCATCGGCGTGGCCTTCCAGATCGTGGACGACGTACTCGACGTGGTCTCCGACACCGAGACTCTGGGCAAACCCGCCGGGAGCGACGAAGCCATGGGCAAGTCCACCTACCCCGCCCTCATCGGCCTGGAACGCAGCAAGGAGCTGGCGGGCGAGCACATCGACACGGCCCTTACCCATCTTTCCGGCTACCAAGGCGAGGAAAAGGGCTTCCTCTCGGAATTGGCGCGCTACATTGTAGACAGAGTGTATTGATTGGCATATCCTTTCCCGCCTATGACTGATGAACTTCAGAAAATGACCCTGCTGCCCCGGATCAAGAAGCCTGCGGACGTCCAGCTCCTCTCCGTGGAAGAGCTTGAAATCCTTGGACAGGAGCTCCGCGACACCATCATCGGCACCGTGGCGGCCCATGGCGGGCACCTGGCCCCGTCCCTCGGCGTCATCGAACTGACCATGGCCCTGTTCAAGAGCTTCGACATCGGCACGGACAAGCTCGTCTGGGACGTGGGACATCAGGCATACGCGCACAAGCTGCTCACCGGCCGCGTGGAGGATTTCCATACCCTGCGGCAGAAGGACGGCATCTCCGGATTCCCCAGACCGGCGGAATCCGAGTACGACCACTTCGGTGTGGGACACTCTTCCACCTCCATTTCTGCCGCTCTGGGCATGGCCATGGCCCGCGACCTCAAAGGGGAAGACCACGAAGTCATCGCGGTCATCGGCGACGGCTCTCTCACTGCCGGGCTCGCCTTCGAGGGCCTGAACCAGGCAGGCGACCTGGGCCGCAAGATGGTGGTCGTGCTCAACGACAACGAGATGTCCATCTCCCGCAACGTGGGAGCCATCTCCCAGTTCCTCAGCCGCAAGATGACCACGCCCTTCCTGCAGCGCCTCAAGACCGACGTGGAAGGCCTCCTCGGCACCATCCCCAAGATTGGCGGCGACCTGGCTGGCTACGCCAAACGGTACGGTGACTCGGTCAAGTCCTTCTTCACCCCGGGCATCCTGTTCGAGGCATTCCACTTCACCTACGTGGGTCCCATCGACGGGCACAACACCGCGCAGATGGTCAAGGTCTTCGAAGAGGTCAAGAAACTGGACAAGCCGGTGCTGGTCCACGTGATGACCACCAAGGGCAAGGGCTACGAGCCTGCCGAGTCCGACCCCACCTCCTTTCACGGGGTGGGCAAGTTCATCCCGGAGACCGGGCTGGCACGCAAATTTTCCGGCTCCGGCCTGCCCTCCTACACCTCCATCTTCGGTTCCACCCTCTGCAACCTGGCGGCCAAGGACGACAAGATCATGGCTATCACCGCGGCCATGCCCGAGGGTACGGGCACGGAGTGCTTCCACAAGAAGTACCCGGAGCGCTTCGTGGACGTGGGCATCTGCGAGCAGCACGCGGTCACTTTTGCCGCCGGACTGGCCACCCAGGGCTACAAGCCCGCCGTGGCCATCTACTCCACCTTCATGCAGCGGGCCTACGACCAGATCATCCACGACGTCTGCCTCCAGAACCTGAACGTAAATTTCTTCCTGGACCGGGGCGGCCTGGTCGGCGAGGACGGCGCGACCCACCACGGGGTCTTCGACCTCAGCTTCCTGCGGCACATCCCCAACCTGGTGCTCATGGCCCCCAAGGACGAGGCCGAGCTGGCCCAGATGATGGCCACGGCCTTTGCCCATGAAGGTCCCTGCGCCATGCGCTATCCGCGCGGCACCGGCGTGGGCGCGAAGGTCTCCAAGACTCCGCGCAAGATCGCCATAGGCAAGGGCGAGCTGGTCCGCGAAGGCGAAGACGCCGTGATCATCACCCTCGGCTCGCGGGTCTATCCCGCCATGGAGGCGGCCATGGAACTGGAAGGCAAGGACGACATCAAGGTGGCGGTCTTCAACACACGGTTCGTCAAGCCTCTGCCCAAAAAACAACTCCTTGAGCTGGCCGACCGCTACGACCGCATCCTCCTGGTGGAGGAAAACGTCATGGCCGGGGGCTTCGGCTCCGCCGTGCTGGAGATGCTCAACGAGAACGACGCGCTCCAAGGCAAGCGGATCAAGCAACTCGGCCTGCCTGACCAGTTCATCGAGCACGGCACCCAGCGCGAGCTGCGGTCCATGGTCGGCATCGACTCCGAGGGCATCAAGCGGGCCATCAAGGCGTTGCTCAAGTAGCCCGAAATCAGAACCAGATGAGAATGCCGCCTTCGGCGGCCAGCGTCAGCTCCTGGGCCGAGCCAGGTCGGCTTTAGAGATGAAGACAGCAGAGATAAGGGGCGCCCCCTTTGGAAACCCTCCCCTGCCTTCGGCAAAGCCGCGACCTGGCGTGTTGGATTCCCCTGCCCCTGTGGGCTGCGGGCTCGCTGGTGCGTTTCTCCTCTTGGCCTTCAGAATTTCTTGTACCCTCATCGCAAAACGCGAATGGCATCCTTACCCGGCGTGGTGCAGGATCAGGGCAGTTTCAAGCCCCGACCTTCCACCGCAACTCAAGGATCAGCCATGAAGATACATCAACTCCGCAACGCCACCATCATCGTCCATCTGAACGAACGCCGCCTGCTCATCGACCCCATGCTCGGGGATGTGGGCGCGTTTCGCGGTTTCAAGCGCTTCGGGCCGGGCAAACGCCCCAATCCCCTCGTCCCACTGGCAAAAGGCGCTCACGAGGCCCTGGAGGAGGTCACGGACTGCGTCATCACCCACTGCCAGCGCGGTCACCTCGATCACATCGACCCTGACGGAGCCGGCTTCCTCACGGAGCACGACATCCCGGTCTGGTCCGTGGCCGACGACTTCGCCTATCTCCGCGAACAGGGGCTCGCTCCCCGCGAATTAGTTGACGGCACCTTCGGCATGACCATCCGCGCCATCGACGCCCGCCACGGCCACGGCCCGGAGGGTGACATGCTCGGGCCTGGCCACGGCTGGTATATCGCCGCGCCGAATGAGCCGTCCCTTTACCTGACCGGCGACACCGTGCTCATCGACGCGGTACGCACCGCCATCGCAGTACTCAAGCCGGACGTCATCGTGGCCCCGGCCGGGTGTGCCAATTTCGGACAGGGGCAGGACATTCTCTTCCCCCTGGAGGAGTTGGTGGAGTTGGCCCGGCTTGCACCCGGCATTGTCGTCTTCAACCACATGGAGGCCCTGGACCACTGCCCCACCACGCGGCAGGAGTTGCGCATTCTGTTGGAGGCCGAAGGAGTCGGGCATAAGTGCCGCATCCCCGAGGACGGCGAGATGGTTGGGATTTAGCCTCCGGCGACTGGGGAAAGGGGAAGAGGGGCACCCTTTTGAAAAGGGCTTCCCCTCTTCCCCTTTCCCCCAGACCCCCTATCCCCTTCTCCCCTCCTAAACTTTTTAGCGCGCCTTCGGCGAGGTAGGGAGACAGGAAAAACGGTGCCAGCCATAGCGTGTACCAGCCTATAATACCATACTAAACACACTGTCCTCGTTGCCAGCCGCAGTATGCGAACAGACAACGCACAATAAGAAGGTACCTTTTTATCTTGACACTCCACCATAACGACATATATTTCTCTCAAGAAAGGAAGGTACCTTTCTAATTGAATACAACTCAACAAGGAGAAATAACATGTTTGGACACAAACGAAATCATGAATTCGGCAGAGGTGGAACCGGTGGTGCGGGATGCGGCAAGGGCCGCAGGTGTGGCGGTGGACGCGGCAGGCGCGGGGGCCAAGGCAACCGCAGAGGCCGTGGCATGGGCGTCGGACCGGCTTCCGGGCGTCACGGAGGCGGCGGTTTCCGGCGGGGCTTCGCGGAAGCCAACGGACCGGAACAGAGAGCTAAGTCCTTCACTGACACCCGCGACGGTCGGCCCGAGGAAGCCACCTGCCCCCTGTGCGACAACCACTGCCCCCTGAGTGATCCCGCCTGCCCGAAAGGCGAGGCCTACGCCGCAGGGAGGATATAACCATGCCCGACAACAGGCACCCCGGAAACGAGGGCCAGGATCTCGTCATGCTCTTCCGCCGCGCCGCCCGACTCATGGCCAGGGCGCACCATGGAGGAGAGCGTGGCCATCGCGGACATCACGCCCAACGCCATGTGCTCTCCCTTCTTCTGGAAAAAGGTCCCTTGCCCCAGAGTGAACTGCTGGAAATTCTGGATGTGCGCTCCTCCTCTCTCAGCGAGATCCTGGGCAAGCTGGAGCGCAACGACCTGATCACCCGTGAACGGAATGAAAGCGACAGGAGGAGCTTCATCGTCAAAGCCACTGAGTTGGCGCGGAAAACCCTGGGGGACCAGGGAATACCCAACGGGACGGCTCCCCTCTTCGCTTGCCTGAACGCCGAGGAACAGGATCAACTGCGCGCCATACTGCAAAAACTAATCGACTCCGCACAGGAGGCCCCCCTCTGCGATAAGCCCGCCTTCGAGCGAGGCGGTCCCGGTCGGGGCAGGCCCGGCAAAGGCAGAGGACAAGGCAGAGGCGAAGGACGCGGTAAAGGACGCGGCAAAGGAAAGGGAGGCCGCCGGGGCTGATCCGCCCAGCACCGAAACAGGTCGTACCCGACACCGTTGTCACCGCGTGACACGCCCTTTTGCAAAGGCCTACCCGAGAAAAGCAGAAAGAAGCCCCGAACCAAACGGTCCGGGGCTTGTTGTTTCTTGTCAGGGCTTCAAAGAAGCTACTTCTTTTCAGCCTTTTTCTTCGGGGCCGCTTTCTTCTTGGAAGCAGCCTTCTTTTTAGGCGCAGCCTTTTTCTTCGGAGCGGCTTTCTTTTTCGGCGCGGCCTTCTTCTTGGCAGCTGGCTTTTTAACCGGTTCCGTTTCCCTGGCTTCCTTCTCCGGAGCTTTGGGAGCCTCGGGCTCGGGCACCTCGGCAATCTCCGCCTTGGGAGTTTCCTTGGCCTCCGCCTTGGGAGCCTCGGCGGCCTCTGCTTTGGGAGCTTCCGCCTTGGGGGCTTCCACGGTCTCAGCCTTTGGAGTCTCAGCGGCTGCTGGCGCGGGAGCTTCCACCGCCTCAACCTTGGGGGCTTCGGCGGGGGCGGCTTCCTTGGAGGCCGCTACCGGTTCGGACTTGGCTTGCTTACCTGGGTCCGCCTCCTTGGGCGCGTCGCCCTTGGCCTCGGAAGCGGCCTTTTTCGCGGCCTTCTTCTTGGCGGGCGGCGTACCCTGCTCGATCCAGGTGGTCTTTTCCAGGAGGGGCTTGCGGTGCACGTCCTTCATGGACAGGCACTTGGTCGGGCAGGCGTCGCGGCAGTAGCCGCAGTACACGCAGGCGTGCGGATCGCACTGCCAGGTGCCGGCCTGCTTGTCGACGATGATGCACTGGCTGGGGCACTTGCGCTGGCAGGTGCCGCAGAAGATGCAGTTGTCGATGTCGATGACCAGCTCTCCGCGATACATGGGGAAGGCCTCGCGCACCTCGAAGGGATATTTCCGGGTGGCGGGCTTCTTCAGCAGGTTCTTGACGACGATGGGTGTAAACAGCATGGCACGTCCTCCTAGCGTTCGGTGCAGCTGATGCACGGGTCGATGGACAGGATGATGACCGGCACGTCGGCCAGCTCGCATCCCGGCATCATGGCCAGCAGCGGCGGGATGTTGGCGAACGTGGGGGTGCGGATGCGCAGCCTGTCCAGGTGCTTGGTGCCGTTGCCGCGAATGTAGTAGACGCACTCGCCGCGCGGCTGCTCCACCCGGGTGAAGACCTCGCCCTCGGGCGGGTTGCCCTTGACCTTGGCGCGCAGCTCACCCTCGGGGAGCTTGGCCACGGCCTGGCGCACCAGATCCAGGGCCTGAAGGGTCTCGCGGAAACGAACCGTGGAACGCGCCCAGCAGTCGCCGTCGGTCTCGACGATCGGCTCGAAGTCGAGCTCTGCGTACCCGCCGTAGCCGAGCATGCGCATGTCCTGGGCCACGCCGGAGCCTCGCAGGGTCGGCCCTGCGGCGCCCAGCTCGTAGGCCTGTTCCTTGGTCAGCACGCCCACGCCGCAGGTGCGGGCCTTGACCGTGTAGTCGTTCATGATCGTATCCTGCAGGGCGCGGACTTCCTTCTCCACGATGTCGATCTCGGACAGGATCCAGCGGATCTGTTCCTGGGAGAGGTCGGCGCGCACGCCGCCGATGACGTTGACGGAGACGATGACCCGGCTGCCCGTGGTGGCCTCGTTGATGTCCATGATCCGCTCACGCACTTTCCAGAACTGCATGAACAGGGATTCGAAGCCGAAGGCGTCGGCGAAGAGGCCGAGCCAGAGCAGGTGGGAGTGGGTGCGGTGCAGCTCGCTCCAGATCACGCGCAGCAGCTCGGCGCGCTTGGGCACCTCAATGCCCATGAGCTCCTCGAGGCCCTGCGAATAGCAGACGGCGTGGATCATGGAGCAGATGCCGCAGACGCGCTCGCACACGGTGATCATCTGGTGATAATCGCGAATATCGGCCAGTTTCTCCAGGCCGCGGTGCACGTAGCCAAGGGCCGGGATGGCCTCCTTGACGATCTCGTCCTCGACCTTGAGGGTCAGGTGGACCGGCTCCGGCAGTACGGGATGCTGCGGGCCGAAGGGAATTACGGTAGTAGCCATGGCAGCCCCCTATTGCTTGGACTCGATCTTGACGTTGGAGACCAGGGGAACCTGGGTCACCTCGGGGTCAAGAAGGAGCGAACGGTTGAAGTCAAGGACCAGGCCGTCAAACTTGACGTCCCACTGGTCGCGAATCTCGTTTTCCACCAGCAGGGCGGCGAAGAGCACGCCCGAGATGGAGGGAATGGGCTTGCCCATGTCCGCCTCAAGGCGCAGGTGGGTCACTTCCAGGTTCTTGTCGAAATGGTACAGGATGCCGATCGTCTTCTCGTCCGCCTGATAGGTGGAATAGGTGACCAGCCTCTGACCGTCGTTCTTCAATTTCATGACTTCGCTGACGAGAGTGTCGGCGGTCACGTCGATTATATTACCTTGCATTTTTTACCTCTTGTGGCCGTCCTAACCGGCGTCTTCGACTTTTTCCGCGAACTTGGCCAGTCCGGCGACCACGCCGTCGATGATGGCTTCCGGCTTGGCCGGGCAGCCCGGGACATAGACGTCCACGGGTATGACCTTGTCCACGCCGCCCACGACGTTGTAGGCGTCACGGAACACGCCTCCGGTGTTGCCGCACGCGCCGATGGCGATGACGGCCTTGGGCTCGGGCATCTGATCGTAGATGTTCTTGAGCACCTTCTTGTTCCGGTGGTTGACGGTTCCGGTGACCAGCAGCACGTCCGCGTGCTTGGGGTTGCCGACGTTGATGATGCCGAACCGCTCCACGTCGTAGAGGGGGGTCAGGCAGGCCAGGACCTCGATATCGCAGCCGTTGCAGCTACCGCAGTCGAAATGCATGATCCACGGTGACTTGGCGCGAGATTTCTTGATGAATGATCCGAACATGATTTACCCCGCGTACAGCCAGATGAGGTTTACGACGGACATGCCCATGCCGAGCAGCCAGACGCGCTTGAGCATCCAGCGCCAGGTCATGCGGGCCATGGTGTTGTCCACCAGGATTTCGAGCAGGTAGGTGCCGATGAGCAGCACGGCCATCCAGGCCACGTTGGTGGACCAGAACAGCGCACACAGGCCGAGCACCAGGACGGTTTCGTACCAGTGGGCGATTTCGACCAGGGCCAGGTAGGGGCCGGAGTACTCGGTGAGCACGCCCTTGACCAGTTCCTGGTGACCGTGGTGGGAGGTTGAGAAGTCAAAGGGCGACTTTCGCAGCTTGATGGTCAGGGCATAGCCCAGGGCCAAGTAAAGCAGCGGCATCTTGGCGATGAGCGGCTGATCAAGCTGCCAGACCGCCTCAATGGAGAAGGAGCCCGTGACCAGGAAGAAGCCCACGAACACGAGGATGAGCACCGGCTCGTAGGCCAGAATCTGCATCAGCTCGCGTTGCGCGCCAACCTGGGAGTAAGGCGACTTGGCGGCCATGGCGCCCATGACCAGGAAGACCGCGCCCACTGCCTGGACAAAGAAGACCAGCAGCAGATCGCCCTGGGCAAAGAACAGGGCCACGGAGACCGCGGCGGCGATGAGGTAGACCCAGGCGCAGAGAATCTGCCACTGGTTTACCACCATCTTTTCCTTGCCCAGCAGTTTGGCCACGTCATAGAAGGCCTGCATGATGGGCGGGCCCTGACGGGACTGGAACCAGGCGGTGATGCGGCGGTCCAGACCGGCGATCAGGCCGCCGACAAGCGGGGCCACCACAATTCCGATGATGACGAGTATGAGCGTATTCATTAGAGAGCCCCTCCCAGCATGAGAACGATCAGGGCGACCGCCAGCGAATTGAAGACCGGCGTGAGCTTGCCTTCGGCAAAGAGCTCACCCAGGTACATGTTGCCCGCGGCGTAAGCGACCGGGCCGTTCATGGGTCCGATGTAGGTGCCGTCCATGTCGGCAGGGGTGTTTGCGCCGGCCACGTAGGGAGGCGCGATCCTCGTCTTGCGGAAGCCGGAAGCGGCCTTCATCGCATAGAGGAGCCCCAGACCGAGCACGATGAACAGCGGGACCACCACGAAGGAGCCGGAGACGGCGTCCAGGGAGCCGAAGCTCAGGGTAAACGGAGGCGCGTTGAACATGGGGGCGACCATGGAGTTGTAGATCCAGGGCGAGCCCAGGGACAGGATCACGGCTGCTGCGGCCAGAGCCATCAGCGGCAACCGGATCAGCGCGGCCTGGCGCTCGGGAGCGGCGTCGGCGGCGCGGGAGGCCATCAGCGAACCGGCCCAGCGGGACAGGTAGACCATCATCAGAGCGGAGCCCATGGCCAGCATGACGATGACGTAGATGTTGGAAGCGCCCGCCTCGATAGCCATCCACTTGGCCATGAGCACGCCGAACGGCGGCAGCATCATGGTCAGGATGCCGATGACGGTGATCATCGCGGTGCGGGGGAACTTGGCGTACAGGCCTCGCATGTCCTCCAGGTCACGGGACCCGATGGCATGTTCGATGGTGCCCACGCACAGGAAGAGCAGGGACTTGGAGATGGCGTGGAAGAGAATCATCATCACTGCGGCGGTAATGGCGAGCGGGGTGTTGATGCCCGCGCAGCATATGATCAGGCCCAGGTTCGCCACCGTGGAGTAGGCGAGGATCTTCTTTCCGTTGGACTGGCCGACGCCCAGCGCGGCACAGGCCAGGAATGTGAACGCGCCGCAGATGGCCACGCCCGTGGAAAGGAAGGTACCCTCAAAGGCCGGGGCAAAACGCAGGATCACGTATACGCCCGCCTTGACCATGGTGGACGAGTGCAGCAACGCGGAGACCGGAGTCGGCGCGACCATGGCACCGAGCAGCCAGGACTGGAACGGCACCTGCGCGGCCTTGGTGAACCCGGCCAGGCAGATGAAGCCCACGCCCGCGACCATCAGCGCACCCTGCGGACCGGCTGCCAGGATGGCGGCGATGTCCAGGGTGCCGGTCTTGGCGTAGACCAGCATCATGCCGATGACGAAGGCGAGACCGCCCAAGGAGTTCATCCACAGGGCGCGAACGGAGTTCCGGGTGGCTATCTCGGTGGCGTCGTGGCCGATGAGCATGAAGGAACACAGGGTGGTCACTTCAAAGAAGAAGTAGAGCCAGAGCACATTGTTGGCCAACACCAGACCGTTCATGGCGCCCAGGAACAGCACCAGGAAGAAGAAGAACCGGGGCTGGCGCGACGTCTTCAGGTGCAGATGCTCTTCATGCTCCTTCATATAAGGAAGAGCATAAATGCAGATCAGGGAACCGATGATGGAGATGACCAGGACCATAATGATGGACAACTGGTCGCCGGCCAGCGCGGGCACTTCGGCGTGCTCCACCACGAAGAACTCGAACCAGGCCAACAGCACGGCCTGGGCCAGGGTAAAACCCTGAATCAGCAGGTTCTTGTGTTTGAGACCGTAAAAGAAAATGACACCGAGCAGAGCAAAATCCATGACCGTAATCAGGAAGTCGCTGCCGATGCCGAGGAATGAACCGACGGCTATCGGTTCAAAGGCCCCCTTTCCCAGCAGAGCCAACGATGCGAGCGTAAGGATCGCACCGTTGGCCACGACTGTCAGCTTTCGGACGGCACTTGACCGAACGAAGTAGCAGACCAGCGCCGCCGCAACGGGCAGGAGGATGAGAAGAAGTAGCAGATTCGACATGAAGACCTCGTTTCAAAAAGTTGAATCCGGGCACGGTCGACACGCGAAAACCGGATCACCTCCTACCGGATTTCGATGGCAAACGCACCTTGACCTGAGCCTAATAACCTAGGGTCATTAGGGGAAGTAAGCCATCGCGTCAAGGGGGGTTCCGAAACTGTTTGGTCAACAAATTGTTAATTTAACACACTGTAATAACAGTGTATTGATTCAACGCTTGACTCACCGCTCAATCAATTCCATACAAAAAAAGAGGAAAATTACCGAAAAAACTTTCCTTGTGCTCAACTTCACAAAACAGAGGGTGTTGAAGTATAGATAATGTCGATTGCTTAGATCAAAAATAACCGAGACTGGTGAGGGTATTCAGGACCGATTCCTTGGCAGGATTTCGCCCGGCACGCTCACCGCCGGAAGCGCCGGGTTCGGCGGTGCACGGAAGGCAGCCCAGGGAGCGGTATCCCCGGTCATAGAGTTTGCAATGCGGGATGTTGAAACGATGGTGCAGGGCCCAGATATCCGTCTCCGTCCAATCGAGTAGCGGATTGACCATGACATGGTCCGGGTCCTTGCGGGGCTCCAGGGGCTGGCGGCCAGCGCGATCCGGGTGCTCGTCCCGACGTATGCCAGTGATCAGATGCGTAGTCCCTGTCTCACGAATAGCTCGCCTGAGCGGCTCCACCTTGAGTTCGCGGCAGCACGCCACCGGATCGGCGGCCAGGGGATAGCCGTCCAGAGCAACCTCAGGCCGGGCAATGTGCAGGTTAATGCCCCACTCTGCCGCGAGCCTGTCCCGGAAGGCCACGACCTCCGGAAACTTGCAGCCGGTGTCGAGGTTGATGGCCTGTACCGGCCCCAGCCCCCGATGATCGAGCAGCGCCTTCCAAATGAACAGGGCCACGGTTGAGTCCTTTCCCCCGGTCCAGGCCACGCGGATGCCTTCAGACCCGACCTTGTCCAGGAGGTCCGAGAGAAGCTGCTCGACATCACGTATTTTTTGTTCCAGGGAGTGCTCGTTCATGGTTCCGCAATTCTCGGTAAAACGCTTGTTATAATGGCACGCCGCCATTACTTGGGCTAGCGTTCTTCCATGACACAAGAAAAAATGCAACTCATCGACGACCTGGTAACCCATGAGCGCCATTGCGTGCTGGCCACGACCGACGGCATAGAACCCCTGTGCTCGCTGATGACACTCTTCGTGGATCATGCGGCGATGAAGTTCTACTTCCTCTCCCGGAAGGACTCCCGCAAAAACATAAACATCAAGAAACACCCGCACGTGTCCATTCTCATCGACCGGCGGGACCAAGGTGTGGCCCTGACCGTCCAAGGCGTATACGCCCCCATCAAAAGGGCGCAGACCGTGGAGGCCATCACCAAGATGTTCCTACGCAAGTATCCGGAATTGGAGGAATTCGCCAACCACCCGGACACGGAACTGCTGAGGGTGAACGGCCAATCAGCCCAACTCATCCAGGGCGTAAACGAAAAATTCTCGACAAAATTAAAGAATTCCTAAAAAAATCCCTTGACGTCTCGGGGTGTACGGCATAAACAGTCCTTCCACCGCGCGCCCGTGGCTCAGCTGGATAGAGCATTCGGCTACGAACCGAAAGATCGCACGTTCGAATCGTGCCGGGCGCGCCACGAAAGCAAAGGCCCTCCACCGACAAGGCGGAGGGCTTTTTCGTTCCTGACCGCCAGACCTCCCGGCACCCCCCTCGGGCCTACCAACTCCTTGCAATCTCTGCTATCGTCCGGCCATGAAGTGTCCCAGTTGCGGCAAATCGCTTAACCCGCGCGCCGTGCGCTGCACAGGCTGCGGAACCCGCCTGATCAGGCCCAGCGACAAGCTGGCCAGAAAGATGACGGCCGGGCGCGGGCTCTCCCTGGCCTGCGGCGGGCTGCTCGTCTGGCTTGCCGTGTTCCTCTTCTTCAACGACGCCATGCTGTTCGGCACCATCACCGCCGTGGCCGGAGCAGCGCTCCTGTTCCTCGGCAAGACCATGAACCGGAGATGAACATGCACTCCACGGCGCTCAAGACAGCCCTTGCCGCTCTGGCCACCGCCCTGCTCATCTTTCTCCTATACCGTTATGCGGACCGTCCCCTGGCCGAGGCGGCCTTCGCCCTCAGGGACACGGCGTGGCACAGCATGGCCAAATCCCTCTCCCTCGCGGCCGACCACCTGTTTTTCACTTTCCTGATTGCCGCAGGGCTTGTGGTGGGAGCCCTGGACGGGCTGCAAAACGGCCTGACCGCCCGCTCAAGGCACGTTCTCCACTTCTGCCTGAGCGTGGCCTGCGCAATGCTGATCGGAGACGCCCTCAAGGAAGTGTTCGGCCGGGCCAGGCCGCCACTGCTCTTCACCAAAGGAATCTACGGGTTCTTCCCCATGGCCGGGGACTACCTGCATTATTCCTTCCCCTCCGGGCACACCCTGCGCATTTTCTCCGCCATGACGGCGCTGGGCCTGATCCTGCCCCGGCTGCGCTGGCCAGCCTTGGGTGTCGCCCTGGTGGTGGGCGCAAGTCGAGTCCTCGCCCTGAAGCACTATCCGTCGGACGTGCTCTTCGGCGCATTTATCGGCATCACCGCCGCGGTCTGGGCATGGCGGCTTCTCTATCCCTACGGACGGGAACGTCGCTAGGCACACGAAAAGACTCCGGTAGCAGGCCGGAGAAATCACTCAGACAAGATGCCTGGAAACCGAACGGAGGGAGCGCCCTATTCGCAGCCCTTGAAGCCCAGCTTCTTGAGCAGGATGGAGGGTGGGCAGAAGCCCGTGAAGGCCGACTGGAGCAGGTTTGCGCCCACAAAGGCGGTGAACCAGAGCCAGTAGGGGGAATGGAAGTAGGCCAGGGTCAGGCTGAGCAAAATGAAAAAGCCGGCCATGCCGCGAACGATGCGTTCGATCATCATAGTCTCACTCCAGGTGCGTTGTCCGGCTGCCGGGGGCCGGATCGCCCAGAGCCAGCCCGCCCGCCAGAAAAGTCATGGTCCCGAGATCGCCAAAGGTGGTTGCCTGACGCACGGTCAGTCGCACTGGTTCGCCGTACTCCACCTTGAACGGCTTGCCCACTTCCAGGGGGGAATTGCCCGCCGTGGCAACCAGCTTGTCGCCGGGGCCGTTGGACCAGGCCGCCTCAAGCACGTATTCCCCTACGGGCAGCCTGTAGCTGCCGCCGGAGGTCCAGGGGATGAGCAGGGACTGACCGCTGTTGCAGGCCAGCCGCAGGGCATGCACCCTGCGCGGCTCGATGTCCACATAGAACTCCGCCGTTTCCGCTCCGGGAGTCTCGCGCACCACCCGGTAGCGCACCGCGCCGGTCCTGTCCGACGCCACGGCGTACCGTTCCAGAAAATTGCCGGGATCGAGTATGATCTCCCAACCCAGGTCCTGGCCGTTGTTGGCCCAGGGAATGGCCACGAACCCCTTGAGGTTGACCACCTCCTGCCGGTCACTGCCCCAGATGCCCTCCATGATGAGCTGATCGCCGACCACAGTGCGCAGGACCTGGCCGTCACGGACAAAGGTCGGATTCCCGTTGAGCCAGCAGACGAACACGGGTTTGTCGTCGGCGCTTCCGGCGGGCATCTTCCCGGTCCAACGGACACGGGTCTTTGCCACCTGCTTGCCGTCGCTCCGCAGCTCCAGCTCGGTGAACGGCTCCAGGGCCATGCGCCGGGCCTTGATCAGGTTGACGCCGGGACGGTCCGAGGCGAACAGGGCCAACTCCGGGGAGAACGCCTGAGGACCGGAGGACTCCTTCTCCACGGACAGGGTCGCGCCCGGAGTCAGGCTGATGGCCGAATTCCCTTCCATCAACCGGCCGTTGACGCGCACGCGGACATCCTTGCGGGCGTATGCACGCACGTCGGCGTCGGTGAAGTCGGGCGGGGTGACGGACACGCCCAGGCGATTCAGAAGCATCACCGTGGCCGCCAACTGCTGGCGCACCTTCCAGTCGATCTGTCGGATGTCCTTGGATACCTCCACGGCCATGGCCGGGATGCCGACCTCGGCCAGCGCGTAACAGGTCAGCGACTTGCGCATCTCGGGGTAGTCGGTGGCCTTGTCGAAAGTCCGGGTATTGAACAGCTTGAACTGGTAGTCACTGGCCCCGATGGAGCGGTTGAGCTCGTCCAGGACCGAGTTGACGGTGTGGGCCAGGTCGATCTTGTCATAGACCAGGGTGTCAACGATGATGGACTGGCCGTAGCGCATGGGGTTGCGCAGGTTGTCGATGTACGTGGGGTGATAGAAACCGCTGCCCTCGTGCAGATGGATGAAGGCGTTGCTCTGGGCCAGCAGGTAGCGGATGACGCGGGCCACGCGGTCTTCGTAGAAGCGGTTGTAGTCCCGGTCGAAGCGCCGGTTCATGTCAACGTTGATCTGCCGCTTGTGCAGGTTGATCGACGGCACGTTGGCCCGGGGCAGGATGAGCAGGTTGCCGCGCGTGACCTTGGCCTGAGTCAGAAGCTGAGCGGTGATGAATCCGGCAGATTCATCGCCCTGTATGCCGCCCTGGACCATGATGGTCGGCCCGGGCAGGGGGCCCTCCAGATAGACCACCTTGAGGGGATACTGGGTATCCGCAAAGAACGAGTGAACCCAGGACTCCGCTGAAGCGGGCGAAGCCGCGAGAAAGACCGCCAGGGTCAACGCCATCAGAAAGAATACACGTTTCATTGCACCACCACCTGACTCCCCCCGGGGAATCCGGCCGGCGTACGGCGGGAGCCCGGATTACCGTGTCCGCCGGACGCGTCCGGCCTGCCGGCGGCCCGGCTAGGAAAGAATATGGTAGAGGGGGTATGTTTCGGCAAAGATCACCCCTCCGTCCTTGCCCTTGATCTCGAGCCGCAGCCCGAACAGCTCTTTCCTGTCCACACCGTCGGGAAGGACGAAAACGGTCTGGATGCGCTTGAAGCGCTGAATCTGGAAGCTGAGATCGCTCTTCTTGACGTTGGCGTCCTGCGTGGAGCCATCTTTCTTCACCAGCGCGATATCGCCCTGCCCCACCACCGAAGTGGAGGTCTGCAGGTTATTGAGCTCGAAGCTCACGGAAATCTTCTGCCCCGCAATCTTGGCCTGGATGTTCTCCACGCCCACCTGCTGGGTGTCCACGCGGGTGAATACCTTGTTCAGGTCCACCTCGGGGGCCTCGGGCTCGTTTTCAGCCTCGTTGGTGGCGGCGGCCAGCAGGGATTGCAGTTCCGCCGGATCGTAGGACTGGAGTATCTTCTCCATGTTTCCCAGCCGCTCCAGCCGGACCTCGGCGCCCACCAGGCGCTGCTCAAGCTGCTTGTTCTCGCCCCGAAGATCGTTGTTGACCTTGAAGCCCCGCACGCCCATGTATATGCCGCCCGCCGCGCACAGGAACAGGAAGACCTGCATGAACACGAACATCTTCAGCCAGAAAGGGCTCACGCGATAACGCGTCACGTCGCGGTCGTCACGCATGAAGAGTACGCTGTATTTGGAATTACTCACCGTGTCCGTCTCCACTGCTCGCTTTCGATTTTCCAGGACTTCCCGTCAGGCACCAGGACCATGGTCTTGCGGCCGAAATCCGAATAGCCCGCCTTGTCTGCAAATGTCTGATCAAAGGCCACCTGCAGGCCCTGGGGATGCATCGCGACCGTCAGGTGATCAACGCCGACCCTAACAGGCGGCGTCTTGGCCCACAATGCCTTTTTGTAATCAACAATGCTGGTTGCGCCGCTCCGGTTGCCCTGCACCGCCTGCGGCGCGTAGAGCGAGCCGTAGGCCTCGGTGTCCATGCCGAGCCAGGCCTTGCGCCACGCCTCGACTACTGCCTTGGCCTCGCCGGTCTTGGCAGCCAGGTACTTGTCGGTCAGGTCCTCGCTTGCGGGAACATACTCGCGCCCCACGATCCGCCACCGGCCGTCGGCGTCCTGCTTCCAATAGAATCGCTTGCCCGTGGTCGAAGCCATGCCCGTGGTGCGATAGTACTGGTCGAACCAGGTAACCCAGTAGTCCGGTCCGGGCAGGGCGCGGATGTTGTCGACCATGACCTGAATCCAAGCCTTGGACGCGAAAATCCGCCGTTTGTGATCCACGAACCCCTTGAAGTCCTGCCCCTCGGACAGGGTCATCAGGGCCGGGTCGTAATGCTTGAAAAAGTCGTCGCTTTGCTCCTGCCAGGTCTTGGCCCAGTCGCGCAGCTCACTGGCCAGGGAGTCCGCCACCACCTCGTTCTCGCCGGGATCGGCGGTCCACTCCACGTCCCTGGCGATGACCACGGGCATGCCGTAGCTGATCTCCTTGGACATGTAGCGCATGTCCGGAACCTTCAGGGCGACGCAGCCACGGGTGTCGCGGGGCACGAAGGTCTTGCCCCTCCCGTGAATCCAGATCCCCCCCCCGGTCTTGCCGTTGATGCGGTCGACCGGATTCGGATAGTTCAAGGAATAGGCAAGGTTGCCGTACAGGTCCCAGTCCAGGTCCTGATTTATGCGGTATCCCACGAAGTAGACGCCCTCGGGCGTGCGCAGGTCGCCTTCCACGAGCTTGTCGCCCTCGGACTGTCCCGTGGTGCACGGGAAGCGGTAGAGCTCGTGCAGGGGCGAGCGGCGCTCCAACATGAAGAGCGTCTGGTCTTCCTTGTCCACGGCCACCATCCTACGCGGACCGTAGTCATGGGACGACAAGGTGGGAGTCCACCCTCCGGCCAGGGCCGGAGCGGTGCACAGCATCAGTGACAGGACTACGATCAATAGGCGCAAAGCCTGACAACTCCTTGCGGTCGGTTTCCCCTTCCCGAACGACCCCGGGACTACCTGCCTCCTGCGGACAGCAACTCGGCGCGGGTAAAGATGGAACGCAGTTCCAACCCGGCTTCCTTGAGCTTTTCGCGTCCGCCCTCTTCACGGTCTAAAACGGCCAGCACGCCGACGATCTCGAGGCCCGCGTCCCGCACGCGTTCAGCCGCCGTGATCAGGGTGCCGCCCGTGGTGCAGACGTCCTCCAGGAGCACGACCTTGTCGCCCTCGCCGAAGTTGGCCAGCCCTTCCAGGTACTGGTTTGTGCCGTGCCCCTTGGACTTCTTCCGGATGATGAACCCCGGCATGGGGCGACCTTCCAGATGGGAAACAACCGTCACGCTGGACACCAGGGGATCGGCCCCCAGGGTCATTCCGCCCACGCCCTTGGCGTCGATATCCTTGAGCATATCGACGAAGAGTCGGCCGATGAGGTAGCTCCCCTCGGCGTGCAGGGCGGTCTGCTTGCAGTCAAAGTAGTAATCGCTCTTCTTGCCCGAGGTCAGGGTGAAATCCCCCTCGCGGTAGGAGAGCTCCAGCAGGAGTTTGGCAAGCTTGGCTTTCATGTCGTTCATGTTATTTCCCCTCGAAGACGCGAGCAAAGACCACATCCTCGTATCGCTTGTAATACGAGGGGTCGAAAGCTTCGTCAAGGTCGTTAGATGCAAGGTGTTTGTTTACTTCCGCATCCTGGCGGATCTCATCCTCGAACTGGACTTTGTTCTCCCAGCAGCGCATGGCCACCTTCTGGACCATCTCGTAGGCGGCCTGCCGCTTGAGGCCCGTGGCGATGAGCTTGTTGAGCACACGCTGGGAATAGAACAGCCCGAAGGAACCCATCAGGTTGCGCTGAATATTGTCTTCTTTGACAACCAGCCGCTCCAGCACGCCGCACATGCGGTGCAGCATGTAGTCGATGAGGGCGGTGGTGTCGGGCATGATCACGCGTTCCACCGAGGAGTGGGAGATGTCGCGCTCATGCCAGAGAGCCTGGTTCTCCATGGCGGCCAGGGAGTTGGACCGGATGACCCGGGCCAGGCCGCAGAGGTTCTCGGCGGAAATGGGATTCTTCTTGTGCGGCATGGCCGAGGAGCCCTTCTGCCCCTTGGAGAAGCCTTCCTCCACCTCCAGCACCTCGGTGCGCTGCAGATGCCTGAGCTCCAGGCCGAGACGCTCGATGCCGCCGGCCAGCATGGCCAGGGCGGTGAAGAACTGGGCGTAGCGGTCGCGCTGCACGATCTGGGTCGAATGCGGGTCGGCCTTGAGGCCGAGGATGGCGCAGGCGCGCTCCTCCAGCTCCGGGCTCAGATGGGCGAAGGTGCCCACCGCGCCGGACAGCTTGCCCACGCGGATGTTCTCGCGGGCCGCCTCGAAGCGCTCCTTGTGGCGCTGAAATTCGGCGTGGAATCCGGTGAACTTGAGGCCGTAGGTGGTGGGCTCGGCATGAATGCCGTGGGTCCGGCCCATGCAGATCAGGCCCTTGTGGCGGTAGGCCATGTCCTTGAGGACGTCCAGAATACGGTCGATGCCCTCGGCCACGATGGCGCCCGCCCGAGTCAGGAGCACACCGTTGGCGGTGTCCACGATATCCGAGGAGGTGCAGCCAAGGTGGATGTACCGGGAACTGGGGCCGACCTTCTCCTCCACGGCGGTGAGGAAGGCGATGACGTCGTGCTTGGTGGTCTCCTCGATCTCGAGGATGCGGTCCAGTTCGAAATCCGCTTTCTCATGGATCTCGTCGCAGGCCTCCTGCGGCACCTCGCCCATTTCGGTCCATCCCTTGGTTACGGCCAGTTCGACCTCGAGCCAGACCCGGAACTTGTTTTCCAGGGTCCACAATTCCCTCATCGCCGGACGGGAGTATCTATCTAACATGGTCTCTCACTCTCCGGTCGCCGAAAGGTTCAGGAAACATCCGCCGACGGTCCGGCCCCATGCCGGGCACGACCTTCGAGGGCCGACGCAATCCGTCTCTGTCCCGAACTTCCGGCAACCCTATAGTTGTCGAGTTCTCTTTCTCGCGTTGCGTGCGCGGTGCGAAACATAAAAAAAGGCAGCCAGGGCTGCCTTTTCCGTGCATTTACGATGCGGAGCCCGCGGATGACGTATCCGAGGCTTTCGCGGGTGCGGGTTTGGCCCCGGAATCTTCCGGGCCGGTCTTGGCGGGTTCCGCCGCCTTGCCCGGTGTGGAACCGGACTTCTTTCCGCCGTAGCCGTCGGCATACCAGCCGCCGCCCTTGAGGTGGAAGGAAGAATGGGAAATGAGCCGCTTGGACTGTCCACCGCACTCGGGGCATTCCATGTCGCGGTCCTCGAAACCCGACTGCCACTCCTCGAAAACGGACTGGCAGTCCCGGCATTGATATTCATAGATGGGCATGATCGCGCAACCTGAAAATCGTGATGTTCACAGTAAATGACGGCAGATCAAGAACCTGCCGCCGCAAGGCGCGGAAAAGCAAGTGCGCCGGAAATCCCTCCAGGGGATGGATCCGGACAACAGCGCCGCCGCGCCTGACCAGACCTTAGGCCTTGGCGGCCTTGGCTTCCTTGATGGCGGCCTTGATCGCCTTCTGGCGGCGATGACGCTTGCGGTCCAGTTCCTTCTTCCGTTCGTGCTTCTTGTGACGTGCCATGATGGTCTCCTTGATATTTCGGCCCCGTATCGGGCTTTTCTTTCTTGCGAGCCGTGCTACATAAACCATTCGAAGCCGGTTTGTCCACCCCCCGGACCGACGAAATTCTCCCTTGACTCCCCCGGATATGATGACCATATTCCCAATTCCAACGAAAACAACCCGAGAGGTTTAGTATAATGATACGCAGCGTCAGTGTAAAAAGTGCAATCAAGGATGCCCTGAAGGTATTTCAGTTCGACCAGTGGGTCCGGTTCTACTTCGTCGTCGAAAAGGGCGAGGAACTGTGGATCGAAATCCCCCAGGAAGTCTTGGACGCCCTGAAAGAGGACGATCCGGACATGCACCGCTACGCGGACCTGATCAACAACGCGATCACCGACTACAACCGCTCCCAGGAGAACGTCTGCTCCTACATCGCGGGCCGCCTGGACGGCCAGAAGTACGAACAGACCGTCCTGCCCCAGGTCTTCGACAACTCCACCTTCAAGGTCGAGATGTACATCTTCAACGTCTGGCTGAAGATGCATGAGCCGCACCTGGACGAGGAGTACATGGACTTCGCCGGATGGATGGAAATGTATGACGGCTGGAATTCCCTGGACGAGGTCAAGGCATACCGCGCCAAGCTCGTCGAGTCCGGCACCGACCCGCAAGTCCCGGACTGCACCACCGCCCAGTAGGCGATACGGTGCGAAAAAGCCCCCGCCTCCAAATTGGAGCCGGGGGCTTTTTCGCGCCGCAAGTCCGAAGGACGCCGTGACGAGCCCTCTACTTCTTTCCGTTCTTTTTCGGCTTCTTCACGCTCGTCACCTTGCCGCCCTTACCGGTGATGACCACCTTACCGCCGGGCTGTCCCTGGGAGTTGTTCCCGGAATCGTCGCTGGCCGAGGCAACGAGTACGCCCGGCGCGGCGCAGAATGCTGCCTGTGCCGCCGGAACGGACAGAATCAGGCTCAGGGCCAAGACCAATGTAAACAGAACCGTTTTCAACACTATTCCTCCCGGTGAGACGAAAGCAAGATGCATGCCCGGCAACATCGAGCCGACACGGGCGTTTTGCGGGAAATGCGGCCAACCGGCGTGCCCAAAAATGCGCAACTGAGGACGACTGTTTCCCACCGGTTCCGGTGTAGCCGCCCCCTCGGCGGGGTGTCAACTCACTGAGACAACCCCTGGTCCAGATAGAGAGTGGACACGGCCTTGTCGATGGCCCTGAGACCCGCGGCGTCACCCTTTTCGGTCAGCCCGAGAAATTTCAACATGCCGCCCCTGGTATAGACAATGTAAACCACCGCCGAGACGGGCCTGCCGTTTTGTCCGGTGGCGTCCATCTCAAGCCGGAGCACGGCTTTGTCGGAATCGTAGTTGGCCCGGCGCAGATGGACCGGGCTTTCCGCCCTCCATCCTCTGGAACGGCCTGTGTCCCGCTGAAGCTGCCTGACAACGTGCCGGTTGAATTCCGAGATGGCATTGCGCGAGACCACCCTACCGGAAAGCTTGGAGACAAGCAGGCAGACCGAGTCGGAGCCGTTCAGGACATACCCGGCCTCCCAGCCTGCGGCCAGGGCATCCAGACCGTCTTCGACCAGGGCAAAGCGCTCCAGGCGGGCATTCTCCGCCACGGACCAGCCGTCGCCCAACCAAATGGTATAGCCGAGATCGCGGTTGTAATAGGGGAGCGACGCTAGGGCCGGGGCCGCAAAAAGCACACAGAACAGCAGTGCGGCGACAAGAACCGGCAATCTGTATCGATGAGGAAAAGCCATGGGGGACCTCTGCTTCACGGTTGCGAAGCAGGCAGAGCAGAGAGGCAATATAGGCCAGGAGCCGAATGAAGGCAACAGGGAACCCGACCTTATTTTTCAACGGCGAAGCCATGTCCGCCACGACCCTGACCACCCGACCGATACAACGGGAAAACGTATATTCTGCCTTTTTTTCATTCCTCCCCTTTTCACAGCCGCCGATTTTTCATATATTAATTGTGGAATCACAATTCGTCATCGCCATGGAGGTACATCATGAAGAGCTACACCTGTATCGTGGAAGGCAAGGTCACCGGTGGCAATTTCCAATCCTGGGTTCAGGATGCCGCCAACCAGTTGAATCTCAAGGGATGGGTCCGAAACATCGGCGACAAGAAGGCTGAAATTCTGGTTCAGGGCGACGCCGACGCGTACAGCGCCTTCAGGGAACGTCTCAAGGACGCCCCGGTGCCCGACCTCGCCGACATCTCCTGTCACTCCCTTGAATACGACAAGGAACACACCGAATTTGCCGTGCGGGGGTAATCCCGCCGCATAATCCGATCCGGCACAGCCGAATGCGCTCCGGCGCGAGTCACACTGCGTCCGGCGATTCCGGAACCCCCGGAGCGCCGGGCGCTCTGCGCTGAAGCGAGCAGAAAAGGGGTTCCTCTTCAGGCCGGGACTGCGGCCGCTACCCGGTTGTCCACGCCCCTGCCAACCAGGCCGACCATTTCGAAGCGGCCCCAAGTAGATTGCTTTTGCCCCAAGGGCGGAAAAAAGCTATCCAAAACCCATGCCCGATGTCCGCCGTCTTTCCATAGCCGCCAAACTGCTTGTCTGGTCGGGCTCATTGATTGTCGTCTTCCTGGCCGTCACCGCCTACCTCATCGGCCAGGTGCGCAGCGACGCCAAGGAGGCCGAGCGCATCGTGAAGGTCAATCACGACCTGGACTCCTCCATTCAGCGCATGCTGGAGCGCCTCGTCTCGGTTCAGGACAACATCCGCCGCTACAAGCTCCTCGGCAACGAGGACGCCGTCAAATTCATCGTCGAAGATCTTACCCGGTTCGGGGAAATCCTGGAAAAAACCCTGACCCGACACCCCCGGTACAAAACCGAGTGGCAAGTCCTCAGCGAGGATTTCGAGATCACGCTTGATCCCGTTCCCGGCACAGGGGCGAACCTCGCGCCCGACGCCACCGTACTGGAGTGGACCGACATCCTGGAACAATCGCAACTGGACAACCAGGCAGACCTGGAGCTGGCCCTGACCCGCCAATACGAAGCGGGCGAGCGCGCCTCGCGCATCGGGCTATACGGCCTGGCCCTCTGCCTGGCCATCGGTCTCGGCGGCGGCCTTGCCCTGGCCTGGTCCCTGAACCGCTCCCTGACTGAAATCCGGCGCGGAATCCGGGAGTTGGGCACCGGCTCCACCCCGAAGGACGTGCGCGTGCTCTCCGGGGACGAATTGGGCGAACTGGCCCTGGCCTTCAACGCCATGGCCCACCGACTGCGGCGTGAGGAGGCAATGCGCGCCGACTTCGTCGCCATGCTCAGCCATGAAATCCGCACCCCGCTGACCTCCATTCGCGAGTCCGTTGATCTTATCGGTTCGGGCGTGTTCGGCGAGGTCAATGAAAGGCAACGCGAGTTCCTGTCCATCGCCGAAAAGGAGACCGTCCGCCTCTCCGGCCTCCTGTCCCGGCTGATGACGGTCTCCCGCATGGAGTCCCAGTCCCTTGAGCTGGCCGTGGAAAAGGTGGACTGCAACGAACTGGCCTCCTCGGCCCTGGAGCGAATAGCACCCGCTGCCGAGGCAAAGGGCATCCGCCTCGAGAGCCGCCTGCCCGAGCCCTCGCCCGTCTGCCTGTGTGACAAGGGACACATCCAGCAGGTGCTGCTCAACCTGCTGGGCAACGGCGTGAAATTCTCTCCCGAAGGAGGCGCGGTCTCCGTGTCGGTCTCCCGGGAACCGAAGCGGACCGTCTTCAGCGTGACCGATTCCGGGCCGGGCATCCCGGAGGAAGAACGGGAGCGCGTATTTCTCAAGTACTACCGCGAACCGGGCGTGCGCGAGAGCGTGGACGGGGCGGGCCTCGGCCTGGCCATCGTCAAACGCATCGTCGACGCCCACGGCGGCAAAATCACCCTGACCGGCGGGCCGAACGGAGGCAGCGTCTTCCGCTTCACCCTGCCCGACCCCGAGGACAAGCCATGACCGCACCCCATATTCCCACCGTCCTGGTGGTGGACGACGACGAAAACATACTCCGGGTCCTGGAGGCCCGGCTGCTTTCCTCGGGCCTGTCCCCGCTGCTGGCGGACCGGGCCGAGACCGCCCTGGAGATGCTCGCCGACAACGATGTGGACTGCATCGTCTCGGACGTAAAGATGCCCGGTATGGGCGGCCACGGGCTCCTTCAGGAAGTACTGGCCAACTGGGCGCATATCCCGATCATCATGCTCACGGCCCACGGCACCATCCCGGACGCCGTGGACTCCATCCAGTCAGGGGCCGCCGACTACCTGACCAAACCCTTCGACGGCAAGGAGCTCGTCCGGCGCATCCGCGCGGTCATCGAGCGGGGACCGGTTTCGCAGGATGGTGGCACGCCCGCCGCGCCAGCGAAAACGCAGCCAACCGGAGGCTCGCCGCAGGAACGCCTCTGGGGCGGCAAGGCTCCGGCCATGGCCCGTTTTCTGGAACTGCTGGAGCGGGTGGCGCGAGCCACCGTCCCGGTGCTGCTCCTGGGCGAGTCCGGCACGGGCAAGGAGATGGCCGCGCGCATTCTGCACGAACACTCTCCGCGCGCGGACGGTCCCTTTGTGGTCGTGGACTGCGGCTCGACCCAGCCCACCCTGCTGGAGAGCGAGCTCTTCGGCCACGTCAAGGGTTCCTTCACCCACGCGGTCAAGGACAAGGTGGGGCTCATGGAGGCGGCGGACGGCGGCACCCTCTTTCTGGACGAGATCGGCAATATCTCCCCGGAGATGCAGACCCGGCTGCTGCGCTTCCTGCAGGAGGGCACCCTGCGCCGCGTGGGCGACACCAGGGAACGATCGGTTTCCTGCAGGGTGGTGGCCGCCACCAACGCCGACCTGCGCGCCAGGGTCGCGGAAGGGGAATTCCGCGAGGACCTCTACTATCGGCTCAAGGTGGTGACCCTGACCATCCCGCCCCTGCGCGACCGCATCGAGGACATCCCCGAGCTGGTGGAACGCTTCACGGCATCCCTGGCCGCCGAGCAGGGCATGAGCGGGGTCACGGTGGACGGCAGGGCCATGGACAAGATCATGGCCCACCCCTGGCCGGGCAACGTGCGAGAGCTCAAACACGCCATCCAGGGTGCCCTGGTCTTCTGCCAGGGCGGCGTCATCCGCCCGGACGATCTGCAGATCGACCCGGTCCCCGATGACTCGCCCATCCTGTCCGGCTCGGCCCTCTCCCTGGAGGAAAACGAAAGACAGGCCATCATCCGCGCCCTGGAACACGCCAACGGGGTAAAAAAAGACGCGGCGGACGCCCTCGGCATCAGCCGCAGGGCCATCCACTACAAGATCAAGAAATACGGACTGGGCAACGGAGGAGATTGACCCGGCGGGTCAAATTGCCCCACCGCCGGGCTTGCAAGTGGGCAACCGCTTGGTATATGTGTCAACTTCAGTCAATGCCGTTTTGTCCGCGACCGTCCAGGAGACGCCACCCATGCCCGAAACCAACATCCTGCTCAAATCCGGTACCAACGAACTCGAAATCGTCGAATTCTATCTCGACGAGGAAAAGAGCACGGGCGAGTACCGTGGCTACTACGGGATCAACGTGGCCAAGGTCCTGGAGATTCTCCAGATGCCGGAACTCACCGAAATGCCTGAGGTGTCCCACCCTGCCGTGCTTGGCGCCTTCAACCTGCGCGACGAGATCATTCCCCTGATCGACCTTGCCGGATGGCTGGGCAGGAAGCGGAAGGAGAAGGAACCTCCCAAGGTCATCGTCACCGAATTCAACCGCACCAAGTCGGCCTTCCTGGTCTCCGGAGTCACCCGAATCCACCGCATCAACTGGAACGAGGTGGAAGCGCCCACGGACTACGTGTCCTCCCTGACCGCCAACTCCATCACCGGCGTGGTCAAGATTTCCGGACGGATCATCTTCATCCTGGATATGGAAAAAATCTGCGCGGAGCTCAACCCCAACGCCGCTCCCATCAAGGAACCAGCCGAAGAGATCAAGACGGCCATCCGCACCCGCAAGGTCAAGGCCCTGGTGGCCGACGACTCGACCATGGCCCGGAACATCATCGTCTCCATCCTGCAGAAGGCCGGGTTCCAGGTCCACGCCGTGGAGAACGGCGACCTCGCCCTGCGCCACCTGCGCGACTGCAGACGCAAGGCTGCGGACCAGGGCAAACCCCTCTCCACCTTCGTGGACGTGGTGGTATCCGACATCGAAATGCCGGTCATGGACGGGCACACCCTGACCCGCCTGGTCAAGGAGGACCCGGACCTGAGGCACGTCCCGGTGGTTCTCTGCTCTTCCATCATCACCGAGACCCTGCACCACAAGGGTGTGGCCGTGGGAGCCGACGACCAAGTATCCAAGGCCGAACTCAACGAACTGGTGGACCGGGTCTACGCCCTGCTCGACCAGCCGTCGGCCTAGCGCCTCTCTTCCGGCAACGACACCGACATGAAAATCCGGGCCGCCGACAAGTATTTTGCCTACATCGCCAAGGCGTTTCCGGTCATGTGCGCGTCCGGCGCGTTTTCGCTCATCCCCCCTGCGGCCGATGCGGCCAAGCGGCTCGACCGCCTCGACGACCTTTCCGCGAAAGGCATTGCAAAACATGTGGATCGGCTGAAGCGGTTCGTCAGGGACTTCGAGACCGCCGAGACCAAGGCGGACAATCTCCTTGACCGGGCCACGGCCCGCGCCCTGCGCCACAGCGCCTCCTGCGCGGTGACTGAACTGGAATCGGTCAGGTCCTGGGAGACTTCACCCGCCCTGTACCTCCAGGTGGCCTTCACCGGGTTGGAGCACGCCGCGGTCCTGCCGAGCAAAAACGAGCGAGTCCGTGAAAAACGCTTCCTCAAACGGCTCAAGGCGGTGCCCGGGCTCCTGGATCAGGCCCGGACCAACATCAAGGGCGTGAGCCCTGCGGCCAAAGGGCTGGCCCAGACCATGATCCGCGACTGCGCGCGCCACCTGACCACTCTCTCCCAGAGCAGCCTGGGCAAGTCGCCCCGCCCCTTCGAGGATTGCCTCACCGCCCTGCGGGACTTCGACCGTTTCATGGCCGTCAGCCCGGAAAATGTGGAACAGGACGGTCCGTCTTTTGCCGCCATGGCGGAGGGCGTACTGGGTACGGACAGAAGCGCGGAAGAAATGTTCACTGTGGCGGAGCGCGAGTTTGCCCGCCGGGCCGAGGCGTTGCGACGACTGGAGACAGAGGTGGGCACGGACTGGAAGGCGGCCCTGGAGAGCTATCCCGGCCCTGAGGATGGCGACCTTGCTGCCACGGACGTGGTCATCAGGGAGATCCATAGGCTGCGCAGCTTCGTCTTCGAATCCCCTCTGGGACAGGCGTTCCGGGATGGAGGACTGCGCATAGAACGGCAGCCGCTCTACCTGGCGTCCACCCTGCGCCCCATTCACTACGACCCCGCTCCCGGAGCCGGGGAAGACGAACCCTCGCGCTGTTACGTCAGCCCGCAAATTTTCTCCGGCCGGGGTTTCCGCGACGACCCGGCCCATCTCGGCCGCATGCGCCGGGAATTCCCGTTCCTGGCGGCCCGCCAGTCATACCCGGGACGGCACCTGGTGGACACGCAACGTCGTGCCCTGGAAAAAACGCCCATGGCACAGGTGGCCAGCCCCATCTTCATTGCAGGATGGCTGGGCATGGCGGAAAACCTGTTGGAGGAACTGGGATACCTCCGCTCGCCCCTGGAGCGCATGGTTCACCACCGGCGCGGCCTGGCAAGGGCGGCGCTGGCCATGATCGACGCAGGCCTGGGCATGGGCGACCTCGACCAGGACAGGTGCATGACGATTCTCCGCCAGGCCGGATACTCCACCGCCGAGTCCCTTGAGCGGGTCCGCACCATCAGGCTGCAACCCGGCAGCCGCGTCATGCCCGTTCTGGGCACACATGAACTCGACGAACTCAGGCGCTCCTCGGGCCTGGAACTGCCCGATTTCTGCCGAGCGCTCTTCGCCCACGGGCAACTCGCCTTCGCCGACCTCGGCGAACTCATGAAGCAATAGCATACCAGCCGCTACGGAGCGGCCCGAACCGGGACAAATTGAAGGAAGACCTCCCGGGAATCCGGGAAGCAATGGAGGCGGCTACACGCCCGCCCGATGGCTGATCTCGGCCAGATGGTTGATGCGCGCGGACTTGACCCGCTCGGAAAGACGCTCGATTCTCTCGATGTCGCCGATGAAAAAATCCACCAGGCTCTTGTCCAGCTTTCCCGCCTCGACCTCCATGCGCAGGATCTTGATCGCCTCGCTCCGCGTCGAAGCGGGCTTGTAGTGGCGTTCCTGGGTCACGGCGTCGTAGATATCGACAATGGACATGATCCGGCTCTGCAGCAAAATATCGTCGCCCGTGAGCTTGTCGGGGTAGCCCGAACCATCCAACCGCTCATGGTGCTGGCGGATTATCGTCAGCATGTTCTTGTACCCCTCCTGCATGGGGATATGCTGAAGAATGCGCTCGCTCTCGGCGGGATGGCGCTGGATTTCGCACCGCTCGTCCGGAGTCAGGTTGCCGTACTCAAGCGACAGGACCGCCAGTTCATCTTCATACAGCAGGGGATGCTGATCGCCTTTCACCCGCCAGGAGCGTTCGCTCAATTGCCGGACCGCTTCCAGGTCGGCGGCATCCGGACACATGGTCCTGTTCACGCGGCTGACCAGTTCGAAGGCTTCCGCCCAATCGAAATCATCCAGCTCCGCGAGCAACTGAAAACGGCCGCGAAGAACCTCCATGTGCCGCTCGGGCAGCCGAGTCTTCTTGGTCAGCACGTCTTCCTTGATGCCGATCTTGCCCACGTCGTGAAGGATGCCCGAGTAATATATTTCGCGCAGGTCCAAGTCGGAGAAGCGGACGTCGGGGCGCTCCGCGTCCTCGCTGAGCAGCAGACAGAAGGCCACGGCAAGGTGGGCCACCCGCTCGGAGTGGCCTGCGGTGAAGGGATCCCTGGAATCGATGGCTTCGGCCAGGGCCTGCAGGATGGCGTTCATCAGGGTCTGGATTCCCTCGAAGTTGAACGCGTTGGATACGGAAATACCCGCCACCGAGGCCAGGGTGATCAGGGATTGGCGATGGGCCGCCTCGAAAAGCCCCTTGTTCTCGGAGGCCATGACGAGCACGCCTTCGGTCCGGTTGGGCGAGGCGATGGGGATGAGCACCATGGAAGCCAGGCCGCCCACCTCGTTCTGCCACCGCTCCTCCCGGCTGAGGTCGTTTATGATCTCCCCCTTGCCCGTGTTGATCACGTCGAAAAACAACTCGCTCTCGGTCAGCGACTGAGGATCGAGCCCGAAGGGCAGGCCGAACTGGGCGGCCAGGTGGAAGCTTTTGCTGCCGGGCTCTGAGAGAAAGACCATTCCCAGTTCTCCGGGAAAGTTCTCCCGCCGGCATTCGTTGATCAGCGCTCCGATAACGTCGCGCATGCTGAGCGAGGTGTTGATGCTCAGCACCGAACGGTGGAGCAGGGCGAGTTCACGGTACTTGGACAGGGCCTCGTCCGCGATGGAACGTCTGGCCCGCTCCGTGTCTATCAATTCCTGAATGGATTGCGTAACAAAGACAAGTAGACGTTTGTAGCCCAGACACTCCTCCTGCAAAGTGCCCGTGGGAATGCGCATCCGAATCTCGCCGCCATGGATCATGTCGAACTGGAGAGGGACGCTGAGGACGTCGTCGCCGTCGAATCCGCCCAGGCCCTCGACGCCTTCGGTCAGGACCACTTCGCCCTCATAGACGATGGCAAAAGGACACTCTCCGCCAGTCAGGCCGAACGCCTTGCGCAGCAGGTTCCGGAGCACGCCGGGACGAATGAATTTCTTGAGCGGAGTCATGCCATCCAGCTAACGGCTATAGTTCAAGCAGATCCTTGGATACCTTGAGAATTTCATCAGGATCAAAAGGCTTGGTCATGTACATCTCGGCTCCCATTTCCAGACCCTGCTTGCGATCCACTTCCTGTCCCTTGGCGGTCAGCAGGATGATCTTGATGCCGCTGAGTTGCTCGTCCTCCATGACGATACGGCACACCTCATACCCGTTCATCTTGGGCATCATGATGTCCAGAAAAACCAAATCCGGCCGCTCGCTGCGAATAAACTCCAGCCCTTCCTCCCCGTCAGAGGCTGTGAAGAGTTCCACGTCAAATTCGTCTTCCAACTCTTCGAGCGTCTGCTCCAGAAGCATTTTGATGTGGACCTCGTCGTCCACAATGAGAATCTTCTTGGCCATTTGCAACTCCTTGAACCCAAAGGAACTCTCGGATTCCATTTCATGATTTGCCGCCGGGTTTCCCCCCCTGCCTGAGCTCACCATAGGGCATCTGTCAATCTCGAACAACCCGATTATATTTTTATTATTCCGGTAACAACAATACCTCGAGCAGGTTGAGTACGCCCTCGCCGGCGCCTCTGGAGGGCCATTTCCCCGCGCCCGGCATCCTGCGCCGGTTGCAGTGGTACGCGGTACTATGTTTTCCGGAAAGGAGGTTGTCAAGAGGTGCGGGGCATGAACGCATGCAGCTTGCGAACCGTGCGCAGGTGCAGTATTTCCAATTGAAGAGCCTGGGCCGTACGCCAGGCCGGGAAACCAACCCCCTACCGCCGACAGGAAGAAGCAATGCAGATATCCGTAACCACTCCGGCCCTCCTCTTTCCGGCCATTTCCCTGTTTATGCTCGCCTTCACCAACCGTTTCCTCTCCCTCGGGGCGCGCATCCGCAACCTGCACGCCACCTACCGTCAGAGTCCTGAGGAATCGGTGCGCAAGCAGATAGAAAACCTGCGGATACGCATACACATGATCCGGCGCATGCAGGGCTTCGGAGTCATGTCCATGCTCAGTTGCATCTTCGCCATGATCTGCCTTTTTCAGGAGTGGAACCTGCCCGGCCAGTTTCTTTTCGGGGCCAGCCTGCTCTTCCTGGTCATTTCCCTGGGCATTTCCTTCATGGAAATACGCATCTCGTCGCAGGCGCTGGACATTCTGCTGGAAGACATGGAACGGGGAACGGCGGAAGGCGGAAAGGACGGAACTCAGAGATAGAGATGCGCCACGCTCCTCCCGGAGCCGGGAGTGGCGATAAAATGCTCGTATTCGCTGGCCGCTTCGGCCATGGAGCGGGTCACGTGGCGCACGAGGTCCGACCGGGAAACCCGCCTGCTCCAGAATTCGACCACGGCCTTTTCCGCATGGCAGCGCAACGTCAGGACCATGGTGGTCCTCTCCTCTATTTCAATGGGGGAGAACTTGTCGGGAAGGACGAGATTGATGTCCATTTTGTGAAACAGATTCCCGTAGCGGCGCGCCAGGTTGTTGATCTTGGTGATCTCCCTGCCTGTCAGATGCAGGTCCCGGGCCTTGATCGTCCCCGATACCTGGACGGAATTCAGCAGCGCGTCATCGTACCGATGACCGGTGCCTCTCAGCAGGTCCGTCTGGAAGAACACCACGGCGCCCACAGCTGCCAGCAGGATCAGGCTGAGAGCAACACCCAACGCCACGTTGGGCTCTTTTCTTTTTGCCGGTTTGGCCATGCATCCTCCGGGAGCACACTGAAAGTTTGCCCCGACCATACACATCCAAAAGAAAAATGAACAGCCCCGGAACGAAAATCGGGACTTTTCCACGCCGACCCTGAGGTCGAACGGGAAAAAGTCCAGCGACGGCTCCGTTGGCCCGGCATGAGCGGCAGAACAGGAGAAAAGCCCTGCCCCGTCATCCGGTCGGCGTTTTAAATGTACAGGCTCCGAAAATTTTTCTTCACGTCCGGGTATTTCAGGAACCGCTCGTATTCGATGGCCGCCTTGTCCATGTACAGGGCCACCTGCGAAACCAACTCTGCACGAGACACCTTTCGGCCCCAGGAGCGGACCTCGCAATCCCCACCGGTTTCCAGGATCATGGCCATGACCAGCACGGTCTTGTCCGTCATCCTGGAATCTCCCGAATAGTCGAGGAACAAAGCCACCTTAGTGAACATGGTCTTGTGGCTCTCAACAGCCCGGTTGAGCCGCCCCACCTCTTCTCCGGTCAATCCCAGGTCCTCGACCCGGACCGTCCCCTTGACGGCGACCATACCCGAAAGCCCGCTGGCGGGCGCGATGGCCGATCTCCCCCCTCCGAATTCAAAAAACAACATCCCGGACAGGCAGAGAAAAAATATAACCGAAGCGGACGCCTTCCACTGTCTCCACAATCCCCTCCTTCGAAATGCCACTTCCCCCTCGCTTTGCCATGAGTCCTACCACCGAAACGCCGGCACCACCGCCGTCATGCTCCCGTACTGTTGCCAACAGCAACCGTTGCTCCAGTTTGGGAAACAGACATTATCCCGTTGAATTATACGGTTTGCAGCCCTGTTTGGTCACAACCTCTGAAGAAAAAACCGCATAAGGAGACCATCGCGACGGAGGGCGACGATAACTCCCGTTTTTTCAAGATCAAATGGCTGTTTACTCCCAAGCAATCTATTGTGTGTTTTTTCCCGATGGGATAACAGTGTCACGTGATGGCAAAATCCAACATGCCCGAATACCGCATATCGGTGGACCTTCTCCGCCCCGGTGTTTTCATCCGGCTGGAACGAACCAGCTGGTTTGATCACCCGTTCCTGTTCAGCAAATTCAAGATCAAGGACGAGGAACAGATCGCCCTGCTTCGCGAACTCGGCATCGTCTCCGTCATCTGCATTCCATCCCGAAGCGACGTCCCGCCGCTCAAGCCAGCCGAGCGCAAGGCCGCCCCTCCCAAGCCGGAAAAGCGCCTCAAGCAGGAGGTCATCGACCACCTCTGGGAGGTCAAGAAGGAACGCACCCGGAGGCTCAGGGAGAAGAAAGAGCGCATCGCCCGGTGCGAAGAGAAGTTCACCTCGTGCATCCGGGATTTCGACAACATTCTGAAAGGAGTGTTGGGCGGCAACGCCGGAGCCGTGGAGGAATCCATCGCCTTTGTGGACAGGCTCAGCGACAATTTCCTGGATGACCGCGAGTCCACTCTGCATCTCATGAATGTGGTGGACCAGGGCGAGGCGGCATACTCCCACCCCATGAACGTGGCCCTGCTGTCCATGATGGTCGGCAAGGAGGCCAAACTTTCCAGGGAGGCGATGGTTTCCCTGGGACTGGGTGCGCTGTTCCATGACATCGGCAAGGAACGCATCCCCAAAAAGCTGTTGAAGAAACGGGGACAGTTGACCAAGCCCGAGCAGGAAATCCTGAACCGGCATGCCGCAGAGGGTGCGGCCCTGATCGCCAAGGTGGAGGAATTCTCCGAGGATGTTGCCCGAATCGTGGCCCAGCACCATGAACGGGCGGACGGCTCAGGCTTTCCCCTCGGCCTCGGGAACGGCCGGATAGACAAGCTGGCGTCCATCGTGGCCATCGCCGACACCTACGACAACCACACCAACTCGATGGACCCGAACGCCTCCCTCACCCCGTACCTGGCCCTCTCCTACATGTTCGGCCAGCAGAAGCAGCTTTTCGATGTGGAGATGCTCGCCCTGTTCATCCGATGCCTGGGCGTCTACCCGCCGGGCACGGTGGTGGAGCTGAGCAACGGCTCTGTCGGCATGGTCATGTCGGTCAACCCCAAGAACCAACTCAACCCCAGCGTGGTGCTCTACGACGAGGAGGTCCCCAAGAAGGAGGCCCTGATCGTGGACCTGGCCGAAGAGCCGGAACTGCGGGTGGAAAAATCCATCCGACTCGGGCACCTGCCCCAGGCCGTGCTGGACTACCTCTCACCCAGGACCAAGATCACCTATTTCGTCGACCCCAACGGCGGCTAGGGCAATCCCGAGTCCGGTGCAGCCCCCGGAACATCCTCCCCTTCTCCCCCACCCGAAAATAACGCTTGTGCCCCCCCTCATAATTATGTATGAACTTCATCCCCGGTCGGTGCCAGCCGGTTTTCCAGGAGCGTCCCCCCGTTACAAACCTCCCGGCAAACAAAAGCCCGATCGCGAATCATATAGCTTATACACAAGGGAGTTGACATGCGCACTTTATGCGCGTAGAAGCCCCTCTCTTAGTTTGCGCAAGGAGCATTTATTATGAAGACATATAGCCCGAAGCCGGAAGACGCGAACCGCGAATGGTTCATCGTCGACGCAACCGATAAGATCCTGGGCCGTCTCGCCACCGAGATCACCAATCGCCTGCGTGGCAAGCACAAGCCGGAGTTCGCCCCCCACATGGATATGGGCGACTTCGTCATCGTCATCAACGCCGAGAAGATTGCGGTCACCGGCCAGAAGATGGACAGGAAGATGTACTACCGTCACTCCGGCCATCCCGGCGGTCTGAAGGAAAAGACCCTGCGCGAGATGCTGGACATCAAGCCCGAGAACGTCATCACCGCCGCCGTCAAAGGCATGCTGCCCAAGAACAAACTGGCCGCCAAGCAGCTCAAGAAGCTGAAGGTCTACGCCGGTAGCGAGCATCCGCACGCCGCCCAGGCTCCCAAAACTCTGGAATTTTAATCGGGGATTATCATGAGCGATTTCACTTACGCCACTGGCAAACGTAAAAATGCGATCTCCCGTACCCGCCTGTACGCCGGTACCGGCCAGATCACCGTCAACGGCCGTCCCTTCGAGGACTACTTCCCCCGCAAGACCCTGCAGATGGTCGTGCAGCAGCCCCTGAAGCTGGTCAAGATGCTCGAGAAGTTCGACATCAAGGCCAACTGCTCCGGCGGCGGCGTTTCCGGTCAGGCCGAGGCTCTGCGCCACGGCATCTCCCGCGCCCTGTGCGAGATCGACCCCGAACTCCGCGCCGTGCTCAAGCCCGCCGGTCTGCTGACTCGCGACGCTCGTAAGAAAGAGCGTAAAAAGTACGGCCTCCGCGGCGCCCGCGCCTCCTTCCAGTACTCCAAGCGTTAAGCCGGACACCTGGAACACAGATCATCAAGGACCGGTATCCTCACGGATGCCGGTCTTTTTGCGTGGGCAATCTCAACCCGACGCTCAAAGGCGCGAGCCGGACTGGGGGAAGGACCACATCGTCCTTTCCCGCCAACGAACTCTGCCCCAACCCGCTACTGACAGGAGCGGAAGCCACCCTGAGAGCTCCGGCAATAAACGCCCCTGAGCTGCCCCGTGTTCCGGGCATACTGCCAGTACTTCATCATGACACCATCCTGATATATCTCCCTGCGGAGCAACTGGCCGTTTTCGCTGAACGCTCTTCGCTCGCCGTGCTCCTTGCCCCTGAAGTATTCGGCGACGGATATGCGGTACACCCCGCCGGACTTCGACAGTTCGAAACGCTCCTGGGTCCCATGCTGCTTTCCGTCAACGTACCTCAGCAGGCGGCTTTGATAATGCTGTCCGGAACCGTCGACACGAAAGTCCTCCCTTGTCCCGTTCATTTTGCCGTCTGCAAACTGGATTCGTTCCGAAAGATAGACCCTGCCGTTTTTAACGCGGTAGACTTCCCTGACGCCGTCTAGCTTGCCCATCGAATAGGCGGCCTTATTGGCCAAGTAATAGATGCCGTCCCTCTCCGTGAAACGGTACTCCACTCCATGCTTTTTCCCCTCGACAGTGGGAACCTGATGGCTGAGCCTGCCGTCATCCCAAAAGCTGCAATAGACATATGTCTCGTCCTTGGGGTTATTGTTGGTGTCAAGCCTGAGACTCCCTAAACCCTTATCTGGACAGATCATTTTGCCAACATAGACGACCTCGCCCTGACCTGCCGAATGATTACCGACTTCGGCGGCCTGTGCTCTCTCCCCGAGAAGATTGACACCCTTCTTTTCATTCAGGCTGCCCCTGCCGCTGGCAGCGGCCGAGCCCTCAAGCACAGGCACCTCGCCCAGCATCATCGGCAGGTTGACCGTCGCCGGATCAACCCCGAACTTCTGGATGAAGAAACTGTTGGGAACACCGTGAAGGCCGGTTTTGAAATCCCTGATCAGGACCTCCGCCCCCATTGGTTTGCCGTCCTTGGGATTACGGTTATTTTTGGTCTCGGCTATCCATCGCAGCAACCCCTCGCACTGCATATTAAGCGACCGATACTGCTGCACATACTGCTGATTCTGCCCTGCATAGTTCAACTGCCGCTGCAGGGTTACCCCCAGAATGCTGGCGAACATTCTGGGATCGCTGTTCACCAGTTTGTCCACGGTGATGTGGAATCGGCTGGCATACATCTCGTTGGTCTGCCGAAGCAGGATCTTCATCTCCCTGGACAGGTTTGGCTGTGCTTTCTTCTGCTTCGCTTGTGAGGCAGAAGGCAGGCATATCATCACCGCCAGCAAAATTGCCGCCAGCAGTCTGTTGGCCGTGGCAAATGCAGTCATTCTTTCCTCCCGTAATTCTCTTTCAACCCCATCCCCATAAGCGGAACAGCGGCATGAGTGCGCAAAAACGGGTCGTGACGTACCACACGTTCACCTCCCGCCACCCCTCCGTTTACAGTTCGCTGTAGGCATGGCGGACCAAAAAACGGAAAAGGGCAGTTTTCGCGTAATTCCCACACAAAAAATTTGCAAAGTTCATTCCTGACTACGCTATCATGCATCGCATAATCAAACGACAGTGGCAAACTAGCAACAGAACAACCTCCCTCCTTCTGCTCCGAGAACAAAATTGCGGGGGAGCGAATAGTTCCTTGCCCAATGAGGAAAATATCCCGTATACATCCGTCATGCCATCAAAGAAGAAGCCCCAACCCAGGATGCTGTTCGCCACGGCGGACGGCGAGATATTCGACCACCCAGACCTGCTGCTCATGTGCCGCAGGGGCGAGGAGTTCGGCCTGCCCAGGCCCGACGAGATCATCCCCCTGCCCCCGGAGTCGGAGTTTTTCATGCTCCCGGGCCGTCACGCCATGGGCTACAACGCGGAAGAGGGCCAGGCCGAGGTGATGGAGGAGCTGGCCGTGGCGGCCTTTGTCTGTCCGGGCCACACCCTGACCGGCGTCTCCGCCTACGAATCGGACGACAACGCCCCGATACTGCCGCTCCTCTCCTACGCGGCTATCGGCTACGCCAACGGCAAGTTCTGGGTCTGCGCCAAGAAGGTCGACGACGACAAGCGCCAGATATTCAGCCACATCCCGCCGGACCGCATCGAGGCGGGCGCGCATCAGTTGATCAATGAATTGTCCGGCAACCGCCTGGTCAACCACCTGGCAGGTTGCGCCCTGACCAGCGGGTGCCCGGCGGCCAAAAATCTCTCACTGGGACGATTCGAATGCCCTCTGCCAACAGCCCGCACCTGCAATGCCAACTGCGTGGGCTGCATCTCCTATCAGCCCGAAAACTCGGAATTTCCCTCTCCCCAGTGCCGCATCTCGTTCACGCCTACGGCGGACGAGATCGTTCAGATCATGCGACGCCACGAGTCTCGCGAACGCCGTCCCATCTTTTCCTTCGGGCAGGGATGCGAGGGTGAACCGCTCATGGAGGCCGAGCTGATCTGCGAGGCGGTCAAGCAGTATCGCTCCGGCGGCGGCACCGGCACGGTCAACGTCAATACCAACGGTTCCCGGCCCCAGGCCATGCCCGCCCTCAAGGTAGCCGGAGTCAATTCCATCCGCGTCTCGCTCAATTCCGCCCGCAAGGGGCCCTACGAGGCCTATTACCGGCCCAAGGGGTACACCTTTGAAGACGTGCGCGATGCCGTCTGCAAGGCTCACGACGTGGGGTTATTCGTCTCCCTGAACCTGCTCTACTTCCCTGGCATCACCGACACCGAGGAGGAGTTCGACGCCCTTGTGGAACTCGGCGAGGCCTGCCGGTTCGACTTCATCCAGTTGCGCAACCTGAACCTCGATCCAGAGCTCTACCTCGACCTCATGCGCCCCTTCGGCCACTCGCCGTGCATGGGCTTCGTGAACTTCAAGAAGCGGCTCAAGAAGGCCCTGCCCTGGATCGACTACGGCTATTTCAACCCCTTCCTGGGCTGAACCCCGACGCTACCGGAGTCACCATGAGCGAAGACAGGATCGACACGGCGGAACAGGTGAGCCCCGACGCTGGCGAAGTCTCCATGAAAAAAGACTGGATCGACAAGGCTGAACAATGGTCGAAGATCATTTCGGCCATCGTCATACCCATCTTATTAATTTTCATTACGCGAGGCATCGAATCCGTTAAGGATGGGATTGAACAGGCAAAAATATTCGAAAGCCTTATCGACGATCTTGCAACAGACGGCAACCAGATACGAAAAGACATCGCCCTGATCACGCTGGACGAAATATCCAATGAGGAGCGCAGCAGTTTGGTGGTCAGGATCGCCGAAGAAATATATAACTCGACGGATTTCAAGGATCAGAAGTACCTTCCTGTAGCATTGGATATCATTAAAAAAAGGGATTCTGAACGCTACAAGAAAATCCTCGCAGCCAAGGAAGCGGCTGATAAAGAAAGACCGGATAGCTTCGAAAACAATTCGGTCTACCTTCAGTACTCTGACGATTTCGGGCAATATGCGAAAACGGCTGAAGAGTTGATCTCGCAATACAAGAAAGAAAATATCACGACCGACAATCCTGAAAAGCTGGAAATGTCCTTCCCGTCAAATGTCAGATATTTTCATGAAAAAGATAAAAAGGCGGCGGAACGAATCGCAGGACTGACCAACCAGTTTCTTGCCTCAAAAAATATTCCGCTGACCCTGCCGGTTCTCGATCTGTCAAAACACCAAGGGCTGAGCGCACGAGAGAAGTTGATCGAAGTATGGATATCCTTTCCCCATACCTCCGAGCAATAATCGCCGTCCAGAGGCAGCCAGACAGAGTGGCGGGGAAATGGTGCATAGCAAGACGGGTCAGAAAGTCCTCCTTTCTTCCCAGCCGATAAAGAAAGGCGGCTAGGCGGTTGACACACCCCTGCCGCATCATTCAAATAGAGTGTTCCCGGGTGGTGGGCGATGGTCCATCCCCCCGCTTTTTTTTGCGGCCTGCATCCGTGGGCCGATGGCCATCAACCGCAGGCCGCCGCGTCCCTTGCTGAAGCGGGGCGGCCTCACCCCATACGGAGGAGAGGATGTTGAAATTTCGCACGTTGGCGGTCCTGGCGCTGAGCCTTGCACTGCTCCTGATCCAGGGCTGCGCTTCCGAACCGCAGAAGGAAGAAAAAAAGGAAGAAGCCCCGGCCAAGGCAGAAATGAAGACGGAAGAGGCCAAGCCCCTGACCGTCGGCCTGATCCTGGTCGGCCCATACAATGACAAGGGCTACAGCCAGGCTCAATACGAAGGCGGCAAGTATGTCGAGGCAAAGATGGGCGCCAAGCTCGTCTACCTGGACAAGGTCAACCCCGCCGACCGCCCCGGCCTGACCATCCCGCAGGTTGTCGACGACCTGATCGAAAAGGGCGCTGACCTGATCATCGCCGGCTCCGACGACATGAAGGACGGCATCCTCGAAGCCGCCGCCATGCACCCGGACAAGGCCTTCGTCCATGTTTCCGGCGACGCCGCCTGGACCGGCAAGGCCCCGGCCAACCTCGGCAACCTCTTCGGCCGCATGGTCTACTCCAAGATGATGGCCGGTTTCACCGCAGGCATGACCACCCAGACCGGCAAGATCGGCGTGGTTGGACCGCTGGTCAACGAAGAAACCCGTCGACTCATCGCCTCGGCCTACCTCGGCGCGCGCTACGCCTGGACCGAGGTGCGCGGCAAGGACGCCAAGGACCTGACCTTCGACGTCAAGTGGATCGGCTTCTGGTTCAACATCCCCGGCGTCACTTCCGACCCCACCCAGGTGGCCGGCTCTCTGTATGACGCAGGTTGCGATGTGCTCATCTCCGGCATCGACACCCCCGAGGTGCTGACCGTGGCCAAGCAGCGCCGCGACGCGGGCAAGAACGTCTGGGCCATGCCTTACGACTATGAAAAGGCCTGCGAGGGCCAGGGCGACATCTGCCTCGGCGTGCCCTACTTCAACTGGGGCCCCGGTTTCCTGCGCGTGGCGCAGCAGGTCCAGGCCGGCAACTACAAGCCCGGCTTCGAGTGGGACGCCCCTTACTGGGCCAACATCAACGATGCGGACAAGTCGCCCGTCGGCTTCATGCCCGGCGAAGGCATGAGCGCCGAGACCAAGACGGCCCTGGACGCTTTCACCGCCAAGCTCGGCAACGGCGAGCTTGACCTGTTCACCGGCCCGCTCAACTACCAGGACGGCACCCCGTTCCTGAAGGACGGCGAGACCGCCACCGACAAGCAGATCTGGTACCTGCCCCAGCTGCTGGAAGGCATGAAGGGACTGTCCTCTTCCAAATAGCGAATGATCGTCCTCGACAACATACATAAACACTACGGCCGGGTTCGGGCCAACGACGGCATCAGCCTGACTCTCGAACCCGGCCGTATCTATGCCCTCGTCGGCGAGAACGGCGCGGGCAAGTCCACGCTCATGCGCGTGCTGGCAGGGCATACCCGGCCCACGTCCGGCACGCTGACCATGAGCGGAGAGACGCTCTCCCACCTCACGCCGGCCCTGGCCCGCAAGTACGGGGTGGGAATGCTCTACCAGGACCCGCTGGACTTTCCGGCCATGCCCGTGTGGGAGAACTTCCAGCTCGGCGCGCCCAAGCGGAGCAAGCAGGAGGTCATCGACGTCATCGGCGAGCTATCCTTCCGCCTGGACGCCTGCTTCCTGCCCGACGAGCCGGTCTCGTCCCTTACCGTGGGCGAACGCCAGCTCCTGGAGCTGCTCCGCCTGCTGGACCTTGGGGCCACGACCCTGATTCTGGACGAGCCCACCACAGGCATCACCCCGGAGCAGAAGCAGGACCTCTTCAACCTGCTGACCAAGCTGGCCCGTGAGGACAACCACACCATCATCCTGGTCACCCACAAGCTCTCCGAGGCGTACGAGATGGCGGACGCCATCTTCATCATGCGCCAGGGCAGGCTGGTCTCCACCCTGACCCCGCCCTACGATGAGAAGGAGCTGGTCACCCTCATGTTCGGCGAACAGGCCGATGGCGAGGCGGACGAACTGCCGTCGCTCGATGCCGGGGCGCCGCCACGGCTGACCATGACCGACACGCTCTTCGCCGGGCCGAAATATTCCATGGGTCCCATGCACTTCACGGCGCAGCCGGGCGAGTGCGTCGGACTGGCCGGACTGGACGGCTCGGGCCAGGAACTCTTCCTGCGCGGACTGTGCGGACTGGACCGCATGCCCGGCGGCACCATCGCCCTGGACGATTCCGTATTCCGCGCCAACGACTTTCCGGCCCTGCGCAGGGCGGGCGTTCAGTTCGTTCCCGCCGACCGGCTGGAGATGGCCCTGTTCCCGGCCCTGAACCTGATGGAGCACATCACCCTGGCCTTCCCGGACAAGCACGATGGCCTCCGGGAGTTCTATGACTCCCAGTGCGTGGACTGCTTCAACCTGCGCGCCCACCCGGACACCCAGGCCAAGGAGCTCTCGGGCGGCAACCAGCAGCGTCTGCTGCTCTCGCTCATGCCGGATGAGGCGAAGCTGCTGCTTATGGAACATCCCACTCGCGGCCTGGACGCGGGCTCGGCCCGCCAGGTCTGGAACCACCTCATGGGGCGGTGCCGGGACGGCGCGACCCTGATATTTTTCTCCCCCGACCTGGACGAAGTGCTGGAGCACGCCCACCGGGTCATCGTCTTCTATGACCGGGCCATCGCCGGGATCGTGGACCGCGAGCACGCCACCATGGACGTGGTCGGCGCGCTCATGGCGGGCAAACCGTATGCGGAAGTCATGGAGGGAGCGGCATGAACCGGGACTCCCTGCTGACCCAACTCGGCTGGCTCGGGGCGGCCCTGGCCCTGGCCCTGGTGCTGACCGTGCTGGTCACCCTGCCGTCGGGCGCACCACCGCTAAAGACCATCTACGTGCTCTTTAACGGCGGGGTGGGCTCCCTGTCCAAGCTGGGCCGCGTGCTGGCGGGCTGGGTTCCGCTGACACTGTGCGCCGTTGGCCTGCTGGTGCCGTTCACCGCCCGGCTGTGGAATATCGGCGTGGAGGGTCAGGTGATCATGGGCGCCATTTTCTGCACCGCCGCACTTCGGCCCTTTGACGGGGGCGGCGCATTGGAGATCGCGCTGGCCATGGGCGCGGCCATGCTCGGCGGAGCGCTCTGGGCGCTGCTGGCGGGCGTATTGCGCGTCTTCGGACGGGTACATGAAATCTTTTCCGGCCTGGGGCTCAACTTCGTGGCCCTTGGCGTGACCCTGTGGCTCATCTTCGGCCCGTGGAAACGGCCCGGCGTGGCCTCCATGTCCGGCACCGAGCCACTGGACGTCTCCCTCTGGCTGCCCCGGCTGGGCACGCTCTCGGTCTCCTGGGTCGGGCTGGCCCTGGCCGTCGCCGCCATAGTAGCCATCGCCGTGCTGCTCAACCGCTCCGGCTGGGGGCTCAAGCTGCGCGCCGTGGGTGAAAACCCCAAGGCCGCCACCCTGTTCGCGTTGGGACCGCGCCGCCGCCTGCTCCAGTCCTTCGCCATTTGTGGCGCGCTGGCAGGGCTGGCCGGAGCCACCCAGGTCCTGGGCGTCTACCACCGCCTGCTGCCCGCCATCTCCTCCAACTACGGCTACACCGCCTTGCTGGTGGGCATGATGGCGTCCTTCCGGCTCTCCCTGGTGCCGTTCATCTGCCTCTTTTTCGCCGTACTCAATGTGGGCTCCATCCAGTTGCCGCTGCAACTGGGGCTGGACTCCTCCCTCTCGGGCGTGATCCAGGGCATCATGGTCCTCTCCCTGTTCATCATTCAGGGATTGCGGCTGTGGCTCAAGCGCAGGCAGGAGGCAGACTGATGACGCGCCTTCACTCTTTTCAGCACAGCGGACGGAGGTCGGCATAATGGAAACCTTCGGCCTGACCATCGCCGCGATTCTTCTTGCCGGGGCGCCCCTCGTCCTGGCCACCCTGGGCGAGACGCTCACCGAAAAGGCGGGCATCATCAACCTCTCCCTGGACGGTTCCATCCTGCTCTCGGCCATGGCCGCGTTCGCCGTCTCCGCCACCTTCGACAACCCGTGGCTCGGCGTACTCGGCGGCATGGCCGTGGGCGCGGCCATAGCTGGCGTGCTCGGTCTCATCGGCATCTATCTGGGCCAGTCTCAGCTCGCCGTGGGCTTCATCCTGACCCTGCTCTCGCGCGATCTTGCCTATTTCCTGGGGCACTCCTTTTCCCGCCAGCCCGGACCGGACCTCGGCCTGTGGAGCATCCCCGGCATCGGCGACGTGCCGCTTCTGGGCCCGATATTCGCTTCCCAGTCGCCCGTGGTCTACCTCGGCCTGGCAGCCATCTTCGGCTGCTGGTGGTGGATGTATCGCACTGAGGGCGGCATGCGTCTGCGTGCCGTGGGCGAGTCCCCGCGCGCGGCCTTCGGGCGAGGCATCCGGGTTCGGCTGGTCCGCCTCTACTACTGCCTGGCGGGCGGCGCTCTGGTGGGCATGGCCGGCGCGGCATACTCACTGGCCGTCAAGCCCGGCTGGGGCAGGCCCCAGGGCTGCGAAGGCGCGGGCTGGATCGCCCTGGCCATCGTCATCTTCGGCGGCTGGCACCCGGTGCGCACGGCCCTCGGCGCGTTCTTCTTCGCCGGGCTCCAGGTATCGGGTATCTATCTCCAAGAGGTCTTCCCCTCCATCCCCGCCCCGGTCTTCCAGGTGGCCCCGTTCCCCATGATGATCCTCACCCTGCTGGCCGTGAACATGGGCCGCATGGGCTGGGTCCAGGACATCATTCGCCGCCACCCCTTCCTGGCCAGATTCTCGGGCGCGTGGTCCATCAACGCCCCCGCTGCACTCGGCCAGGACTTCGATCCGAAGAAAGGACTGTAAACAGCCTTCGACTCCCCCCCCTTTCGGACTCTCCCATTTATTTGCCGCCACTTCGCAAAGGAAGCTGGCAAAAAAACTCCACGCCTGCTAGTAGGGTGCCCGTTAAGGGATGAATGAGAGAAACAGACCCCTAACAACCGAGGATTCGGAATGACGGATACAATAGCGGCGATGGATAAATATTTGCGGAAGCACGAGTCCGACATGATCTACCTGCTGGAGCGACTCGTGAACATCAACAGCCACTCGGCCAACGTCGAGGGCGTGAACCTCGTGGCCGCGGTGCTGGAGGCGACCCTGCGCGGCATGGGCTTCGCGGTACGCCGCCTGGCCAACCGGTACACCGGGGACAACCTGGTGGCGGAGAACATGGCCCGGCGGCAGCGAGGCGGCGGCCCGCTCCTAGTCGGACACATGGACACGGTCTTTCCGCCCGAGATGGGCTTCGACCGCATGCGGCGCGAAGGCAACCGGATCATCGGCCCTGGCGTCTCGGACATGAAGGGCGGGCTGGTGGTCGCCATCTTCGCGGCGAGGGCACTGGCCGCAGCCGGACGCAACGACCTGCCCATAGGCTTTTTCTTCAACGCCGATGAGGAGATAGGCTCACCCCACTCACGCGGCCCCATCGCGGACGAGGCCAAGAAGAGCAAGTTCTGCATGGTCATGGAGAGCTCCGGCAAGGGCGGTGAAGTGATCACAGGGCGCAAGGGCCGGATCATCTTCGACCTGACCGTCGCGGGCAAGCCCTCCCACGCCGGACACAGCCCCTATCCCAAGCCGAGCGCCATCGTCGAAATGGCGCACAAAATCCAGGGCCTGGAGGCGCTCAACGCGCCAGAAGAGGGAATCTCGCTCAACATCGGCCTCGTCGAGGGCGGCGTTGGTCCCAACACCGTGGCTGCCCGCTGCACCGCCAGGTGCGAGACCCGGTTCGTGGACGCGCAGCAGGGCGAGACGGTCTGGAAGGCCATTCAGGAACTCTGCGCAAAGCCCGTGCTGGACGGCACCTCCGCGTCCCTGGACATCCACATGGACCGGCCGCCCATGGTCGCCAACGACAGCATTCTCGGCCTCTACGAGCTGATCAGCGACGCCGCAGGAGAGATCGGCATGGAAGTTTCCTCCGTATCCCTTGGTGGCGGCTCGGACGCCAACATCGTGGCCCGCGAGAACGTCCCGGTGGTGGATGGCATGGGCCCGGCGGGCGATCTCTTCCACACCCCGGAGGAATTCCTGGAGACAGACTCCCTGGTCCCGCAGGCCCTGCTGACCGCAGCGGCCATGCTCAAAGGGGCCGAACGCTATTCATAACCCCCGAGAGCGGCCCCGGAGACTTGCTCCGGGGCCGCTCCTGGGTCAAGAAAATCCCCCAAGAACATTGCCTTCCGCCCCTGGTTCTTGCTATCAGGCTCCATTATGGAAACAATTCAGGCGATCTATGATTTTCTCCAGACCCGAACCTGGCTCCAGGTGAATGATCCGGAAGAGCAGATCGTCTTTCTGGCTGCCGGAGAATACAACGAAAACTACCTGATCACCGTGGAGGAAATATACGGGACCGCCCGCCATGTTTTCCGCATCAACCACGGCAGCCAGTTGGGCCTGGCCAACCAGATCGAATACGAATTCGCCGTGCTCCGCGCTCTGGCCCGCTCCGGGGTAACCCCGCGCCCGTACTACTGCGAACCCGACCCCGGCTTCGATGAACTGGGCAACGGCGTCCTGCTCATGGAATACCTGCCGGGCCGCCCCCTTGACTATGCGAAGGACTGGCGCGAGGCAGCGTCCATCTTCGCCGCCGTCCACGCACAACCCGTGGACGATAGACTCATTCCCCAGCCCGACCCGGTGCGGGACATCGCCCGCGAGTGCGAGGGGCTGATCGGCCGCTACCCGGACCACCCCATGACGGAGGCCAGGGACAGGCTGCTACGCTACCGCGAGCGGGTTCTGGAGACGGCCGACGAATTTCAGACGCTGACCGCCGACGACAAGCCGGTCATGGCAAATACCGAAGTCAACTCGCACAATTTCCTGATCGACGACGAGACCGGACGAGGCTGGCTGGTGGACTGGGAGAAGTGCGTGGTCACCAGCCGGTTCCAGGACCTGGGACATTTCCTGGTGCCCACCACAACCCTCTGGAAAACGGATTTCGAGTTCGGCCGGGAGGGCAGGCGAGATTTCGTGGCCGCCTATCTCGAGCTCTGCCGAGCAAAGGCAGGAAGCGGCATGGACCTGGAGACCGCCCTGCGCTGCACCGAGATCATGGAGCGGACCATCCTGCTGCGCGCCATTTCCTGGTGCTACATGGCCCACTACGAGTACACGCAGGACGGACGCGCCCTCAGGAACGAGGACACCTTCGCCCGCATCGAACAATACCTGGACCGGATGGCATGGTTCTTCGAGTCGAAAACGTAAGCAAGGCCTATGACGGCCGCCCGGTGCTCCGCGACGTTTCCTTTTCCGTCTCAAAGGGAAGCGTCACCTCGCTCATCGGGCCGTCAGGGGTGGGCAAGACCACCCTGCTCAAGATCATCGCCGGGCTGGAAACGCCCGACGCCGGGACCCTGTCCTTTGCCGAGCCGCCGAGCCGGGAGCATCCGGCCATCCTGGTATTCCAGGACTACCTGCTCTTCCCCAATCTCACTGTCTTCGAAAACGTGGCCTTCGGGCTACGCGCCCGCAAGGTCGCCAGAAAGGAGATCGAGCGGCGGGTCATGGAACTGCTGGACCACTTCCAGCTCGCGGACAAGCGGCGGGAGTATCCGGCCACCCTGTCCGCAGGGCAGCGCCAGCGGGTGGCCATCGCCCGGGCCATGGTCGTGAACCCGACCCTGCTCCTGCTGGACGAGCCCTTCGCCAACCTGGACCGCAACCTCAAGCTGCACACCGCCGAATTCATTCGGGACACCCAGAAGACCTTCGGGGTGACCACCATCGCCGTGACCCATGACCAGGAAGAGGCCTTTCTCATGTCCGACACCGTGGGAGTCATGCTGGACGGCTCCCTGGCCCAGTTCGCCCCGGCCAGGGAAGTCTTTCTCGATCCGGCAGGCCTGGAGGTGGCGCGCTTCCTGGGACCGGTCAACATCCTGCCCGAGGGGCTGGCCCGCCGCCTGGGCGTGGCGCGGAAGGACGGGACATGGTATGTACGCCCCGAGCATTTGCTCCTGACGCCGCGCCCTGACGGCATGGGCGTGGTCACCGAAGCGGTCTTCGCCGGGCACCTCGTGCGCTACACCGTGGACGCGGACGGGACCGAGCTAACAATTTTTTCCAACGACACAACCGTCCGGATCGGCGAACGCGTCGGCCTGGCCGTCAACAAACCCGAGGAGAACCGACCATGAAGCTGATGACCAACCTTTTCCTTCTCGTCTTTCTGCTGACAGCCTGTGCCGGGGAACCGCCCAAGGAAGACGGCAAGGCCCTGCTCTCCGAAGATTGGCAGACCATTGAGACCGCAGCCAAGGGGAGCACGGTCCGTTTCTACATGTACGGCGGCTTCGCCCATGTGAACAACTGGATCGACACTTTCGTGGCGAAAGAGGTGAAGGACCGCTTCGGCATCACTCTGGTCCGCGTGCCCATGGATGCCGGGGTTTTCGTCAACAAGCTGCTCACGGAAAAGAGCGCCGGGAAGAAAGTCGGCTCCATAGACCTGCTCTGGATCAACGGAGAAAATTTCAAGACGACCAAGGAGGCGGACACCCTGTTCGGCCCCTTTGCAGACAAGCTGCCCAACTATGTAAAATACGTGGACAAGGGGCTCGCCGCCAACGACTTCGGCTACCCGGTCGAGGGCTACGAGGCCCCCTATGGCAAGGCGCAGTTCGTCTTTGAATTCGATCCGGCAAAGACCCCGGACCATCCGGCGAGCTTCGAAGCGTTGACCGACTGGGTCAAGGCCCACCCCGGCCAGTTCACCTACCCCCAACCCCCGGACTTCACCGGCTCGGCCTTCATCCGCCAGGCCTTCTACGCCGTCACCGGCGGCGCGGACCAGTACCTGCACGGCTGGAGCCAGGACCTGTTCGACGAGCAGGCTCCCAAGCTCTGGGCGTACCTGAATGGACTCAAGCCCTACCTCTGGCAGCAGGGGCGCTCCTATCCCAAGGGGTCCGCCGAGATGGACACCCTGTTCGAGCGGGGCGAACTGGCCGTGAACATGTCTTACCACCCGCTGCACGCCCAATCCAAAATCCTCGACGGCTCCTACGCCAAGACAGTCCGCACCTTCGTCCTTGCCGAAGGAGCCATTTTCAACCTCCACTTCACCGCCATTCCGGCCAACGCGCCTAACAAGGCCGGAGCCATGGTGGTGGCCAATTTCCTGCTCTCCCCCGAGGCGCAGCTCTCCAAGTTCAATCCGGCCAACTGGGGCGACTTCCCGGCCATTGAGACGCAAACCCTGACCACGGACGAGCAGGCCGCGTTCCGACAGGTGGACCTGGGCGAGGCCACCCTGCCCCTGAGCGAACTCGGCAAGGCGGCGGTCCCCGAAATCCCTGCAGAATACCTCGAAGCGCTGGAAAAGGGGTGGGAGGAGCATGTGCTCAGGTAGCCCCGCGCCGGAAGCCCGGCCCGGCAGGACGCTGCTCAAGCTCGCGCCCCTGCTATTGCCCTTTGCCGTGCTTTTTCTGGGGGGACTGGCCATGACCGTGGCCCAGTCCCTCGGCTTCCTGCTCCCGGTTCCTGTTGATGGCGGTCCGTTCGCGGCCTACGCCGCGCTGGCAAACCCACACATACTGGCCTCGGCAATGCTCTCGCTCTGGGTGGCCGGGGCATCGGCGGGGCTCTCTATCTGTCTCGGCGCGGTTCTAGCCTATCTCATCTGGCGGTTGCCCGCCCGGCTGGAGCGCCTGGCCGTGGTCTACAAAGTGCCGCTCATCCTGCCGCACATCGGCGTGGCCTTCATCGTCCTTGTCTTCTGGAGCCAGTCCGGAGTTGCGGCCTCTCTGGCCCATCAACTCGGACTTATCAGCGCTCCCGGCCAATTCCCCTCGCTCATCCACGGCAGCCTCGGTGCGGGAATGATCCTGGCCTATGTCTACAAGGAAACGCCCTTTGTCGTCATCCTTGCCCTGGCCCTACTCAAAAGAATGGACCCCAGGCTGATCCAGACCGCACTCATGCTCGGCGCGACCCCGGCGGCCGCCTTCCGCCGCGTGGCCCTGCCGCACATGCGCCCTGCCCTGAGCACGGCCTTCATCATCCTCTTTCTGTACGGCTTCGGCGCCTTCGATATCCCGTTCCTGCTCGGCGACAGCTCGCCGGGCATGCTCTCCATCGAGGCATTCAACCTCTATTTCCGGCGCGACCTGGTCAATCGGCCCACGGCCATGGCCATCCTGGTCTGCATGTTCCTCTTTTCGGTAGGGTTCATAGTGCTCTACACCCGGCTGGCCGCCAGGCTGAACCAACGGGAGCGCAAGCTGTGAGCCCCCGCACCATATTCGCGCTTATAGCCGCATGCGCTGTCCTGCCGCTGACGGTCCTGGCGCTCTACGCCGTGGCGCCGGGCTGGCGATACCCGGACCTGCTGCCTGCGGAGTACGACCTGCGGGCGATCCGCTTCCTGGCCTCACAGGCCGACCCCGTGGCCGGACACCTGCTCGCTTCACTGGGCTATTCGCTGCTCACCGCCGCGCTGACCCTCGTGCTCTGCGTCGCCCCGGCCCACCACTTCGCGCGGCGCCGGTTCCGGGGCAAGGCCGTACTCGAAGGCCTGCTCCTGGCTCCGGCCCTGGTCCCTGCCATGACCTTTTCCATGGGGGTGCATTTTCTGTTCATCAAGGCGGGGTTGGCCGACACCTTTACCGGCGTGGTTCTGGTCCTGACCGTGTTCAGCTATCCGTACATGCTGCGCGCGCTCACGGCAGGCTACCAGGCGTTCGGCGAGGAATACGAACTCTGCGCCAAGAACCTCGGCGCAGGCCCGGTCAGGCGGCTGCTCAAGGTCGATCTGCCCCTACTGCTGCCCTCGGCCATCGCGGGCGGCTCGGTGGTCTTCCTGGTGGCCTTCTCCGAATATTTCCTGGTCTTCCTCATCGGAGGCGGGGCCGTGCGGTCCTTTACGGGCTACCTCTTTCCCTACCTCGCCTCGTCCGACCGCAGCACGGGATCACTGATGACGCTGGTCTTTCTCGCCGTGCCTGTCTCCCTGTTCTTCCTCATCGAACTGCTGGTGGGCAGGGCCTATCGCAAACGGGGTATGTACTGAACCAGGACACACGGCTCAGTACGACTCGAGCGTTTCCAGATCAGTCAGGGTCACGGCGTTGCCCTCCATGTCGATGACGTCGTCCTCGCGCATCTTCTTGAGGGCGCGGGAGAGGGCCTCGGGGGTCACGCCGATGATCTTGGACAACTCGCGGTAGGATATGTCCATCTCCACCCTGCCATCCTTCTGGCGGCTCAGAAAATAGGCGGCCACCCGCGAGGGAACCTGCTTGAGGGACAAGGAATCGATCATGTCCATGGCCTCCTTCAGGCGGCGCGACATGACCTTGAGCATGGAGAGCAGAATGGTCGGATCTTCATGGGTCATCCGCTCAAAGTGGGAAGGGCTGATGACCAGCACCTTGCTCGGTCGCAGGGCCTGCATGTTTGCTGGCAGCCTGCCGTCGGAGAACACCGAGCAGAGACAGAACGGCTCGCCCGGCCCGAACACGAAGATGGTCTGCTCCTTGCCGTCCTCGGAGATCTTGAAAAGCTTGACCCGGCCGTCCAATAAAACGTGCATGCCCTGGCCCGACTTCTCCTCGCTGTAGAACACGGCGTTTTTCGGGATCTCGTTGACCAGCGAATTGTCGATGAGCATCTCCAGTTGGGCCTCCCCCAGTTTGGAGAAAACGGGGAATGCACTGATTATCTCACGTATTTCATATCGTTCCATGCTATCCTTCCAATGCCATTACCCTGCCCGTTGACCTGGATCAATGCACTGGTCGGAGGGGCGGGATAACCTGATTATCTTATGTCATTCCAAACTCATCATCCAGGGGGAGCCATGACTTCCGCCATCGTTAATTGCCCGTATTGCATGGCTGCTCAGCATATCTATGCGACGGACGACCAAAAACTATTTTACGTCTATTGCCCCGCTTGTAACAGCTGGTTCGTAGCTGAGCCCATGGACGACCTGGTACGAACCTACAGGCACAGGGAGGCTCCGTTGCTGCCCAGAACAGACTTCAGGCAGACGGGGCGATGCATCGAACGCCCCGCCGCAGGGGCCGGCCGGGAGGACGGCCGCAATACGGATGATCGCCTCCCAAAGAGGAACTGCGTACAAAGGATATGCTCGAAACAGCGGTAGGTCCACCCTTCAACAGGTAAAGAGACCGTGGCCAGACCAGACAGCCTTTGCTTGGGCTGTCGCAAAAAAGACAAGCCCCGACAGATCTGCCGGGGCTTGAAAATGTTGTCTCGAGCAGTCGGGTTAGGCCAAGGCCTGGGAGTGATCGATCATGTACTGGATCAGGTCGTCGGGCGAAGCGTCGATACCGGCGATGTGGGCGGAGTAATCAGCGGCATCCACACCTGCCAGATGAATGGTCGAAGTGTCGCCGGTGCTGCCCGTGGCCGTAAATTCGTAGTCGCCGGCAGCAGTTTTAGTCACGCCGGTGATATCCAGATCGCCACGCAGATCAATGATGTCGATACCGATGTCGTAATCTTTCACTTCGATATAGCTGCCGCTACCCAAGGCGTTTTCCTGCACGATGAGTGTGTCCTCGCCTGAACCGAAAGTGACGTAATCATGCCCAGTGCTGGCGTAGAGGATGTCGTTGCCTGCACCGCCGTCGAGTTGGTCGTCTCCAGCCCCCCCCCAAAGGAGGTCCGAGCCGTCGCCGGCTATAAGCATGTCATTGTTTTCGGTACCTACCAGGATGTCGTTGCCCCCCCTGGCCGACAGGCTTTGAAATCCATCGGCACCCACAATCGTGTCATCTCCCTCGGACCCGACAATAATGCCGTAGGGACCGATTTTGAAGACGCCATCCGAGGTTTCATACCCTTCGAAGGTAACCATCTCGTACGGCGCGGAGGGTTCGGGATTACCCCCGGAAACTGGCGTGGCACCTGTAGAGAAAAGCAGATGATCAGGCGAATCCTGATGAGCCCCCCCATCAAATCCTCCGCCACCGAAACCGGCATGCTCATCTCCACCGGAAAGGGCACCGAAATCTCCGCCCGCACCGACAAAATGGCCCGCCTGGTCCGAGTATTCTCCCGCGCCGCTTCCGAAAGAGGAACCGCTGGCAGCAGTGGCCATCTCGAACTGACCACCGTGCAGCAAATCCAGGAACACGTCTCCAGCTATGACATTGCCTTCAGCAAATAGAATCTCCGGTGCGTCGGAACCGACAACGGATGCCGCATAGTCATGAAGAATCGTAGCTCCGCTGTCTTGCGAAGTGATTACCAGATCGCCACCATTCATGGTAAAAGTCATGATTGCGGGGTCAAAGTCGAAGACCAGCGTCGCGTCCGCCGGGATATCTACCAACTGGGCATCCCCTGCCTGGACCGTTATTCTGACTTCTCGATTGGATTCTGTGTTATTCTGCATGGCAACTCCACTTTTTCAACCACTCATGCAAGGGCCATTCCATTCCATCTATCCACAATTTAACTATTTCTACAACCCGCAAAAAAACAAAGCAACCAGATAAAAAACCAAACTTTATTATTTTTCACAGCATCCAAAACCATATAAACGATTAGAGTTTTATCGGCTATGGAACCCGTAAGATCAAATGCAAATGCATACCTCACCGACACCTTGTCGACTTTTTTTACACATACTTTCCGAAAAACCCGGACAATCGCTTCAACAACAGTACAGACCGGGAGGGATTTAAGCCCAGCAGCCGCAGTCGTCACAGATAAAAGGCCCGCTCCCAATGGGAGCGGGCCTTGCAGCGTTAATGGTATCCGTTGCCGACCGTACGGTTAGGCGGACTCTACTGCGGGCTTGCCGGAACGGGCGTACTTGAACATGAACGCACCGAACACGGCCAGTGCGCCGATGATGCCTGCGACTACGGCGACGTCGTAGGACAGACCGAATCCGATCTTGGCATTGCAGATGAAGGTCACGCAGACAGCCGTCATGAAGGTCGCCGGTATGGAAGCGATCCAATGCAGCTTGTCGCGCTGGGCCAGGTAGGCGGCGGCGGTCCAGAGTACCATTGCGCTGAGACATTGGTTGGAGAAACCGAAGTAACGCCAGATGGTGGAGAAGTTCTGGGTGGAGATGACGTAGCCCATAACGAACAGAGGCACGGCGATCATCAGACGCTTGAAGCCGGCATCCTGCTTGACCTTGAAGGTCTCGGCCACGATCAGGCGGGTGGAGCGGAACGCGGTGTCGCCGCTGGTGATGGGCAGGACGATGACGGCCGCGATAGCCAAGGCGCCGCCAACGGAGCCCAGCAGGGAGCGGGAAACCTCAGCGACCACGGCGGAGGGGGAGCCTGCGGCGATGACTGCGGACATGGCCTCCGGGGAGTCGTAGAAGGACAGGCCCACGGCGCACCAGATCAGGCCGATGATGCCCTCGATGATCATGGCCCCGTAGAAGACGGAGCGGCCCTGGCGTTCATCGGTCATGCAGCGGGCCATGAGTGGCGACTGGGTGGAGTGGAAGCCGGAGATGGCGCCGCAGGACAGCGTGATGAAAAGCAGCGGCCAGATGGGCTTGTCGCCGGGATGGACGTTGGTCATGAAGTCGAGGTTGGGCAGGATCGGATGGCCGCTGAAGAGCAGGGCCACGACCAAAGCCACGGTCATGGTCAGCAGCAGCGCGCCGAGCAGGGGATAGATGCGGCCGATGATCTTGTCGATGGGCAGGATGGTGGCCAGGAAGTAGTAGCCGAAGATGGCGGCCACCAGAATACCGGTGTTGATGCCGGTCAGGCCGTTGAGCAGCTTGGCCGGGCTGAGCACGAAGACCACGCCCACGAGCATGAGCAGAACGAAGGAGAAGAGGCGCATGATCTGGCGGGCGGACATGCCGAGGTGCTCGCCCACGACCTCGGGAATGGACGCGCCGTTGTTGCGCACGGAAAGCATGCCGCTGAAGTAGTCATGCACGGCACCGCCGAAGATGCAGCCGATGACGATCCAGAGCATGGCAGCCGGACCATAGAGGGCTCCCAGGATGGGGCCGAAGATGGGGCCGATGCCCGCGATGTCCAAAACCTGGATGAAGATCAGTTTCCATTTGGGCATGGGCATGTAGTCGATGCCGTCCTGCATGGCGATGGCGGGGGTGACGCGGTTGGCGTCAGGGGCGAAGACGCGGTCCACGAACTTCCCGTAGATGAAATAGCCTGCGATAAGCAGGGCGATGCAACCGAAAAAGAATAGCATTATCTTAAACCTCCAAAAGATAGTTGGCCGCTGGGCGGCGTGCTTTCTTATAGGAGGTCTTTTTCGGATGATTCTACGGTTTCCGTCCGAAACGCCCCTTTCCGGGACTGAATGAACGGATCCGGCGACTGAAGGATCAGCTCCTGTCCGGCACCCGAAGCACTATGGAGGTGCCCTCGCCCGGTGCGCTTTCCACGGAGGGGCTGTATTGCGAGCCGTAAATGTGCTCAAGGCGGCTCAGGCAGTTGTGCAACCCGATGCCGCCGGTGCCGGAATCGGCATACTCACGCGAGAGCACCCGGTCCAAAGTCTCGGCGTCCATGCCCACGCCGTCGTCGGCCACAGTGACCTTCAAATGCCCGTTCTCGCGCCCGGCGCTGAGCCGGACCGAGCCGCCCTGCTTGCGCCCCAGGACGCCGTGGCGGATGGCGTTCTCCACCAGCGGCTGGATGACAAGCGGCGGGATGGGCCAGGCTTCACAGCCCTCCTCAATCTCCATCTCCACGGCGATTCGGTCGCCGAAGCGGGCCTGCTCGATGGCCAGGTAGGAGCGGACCTGCTCCAGCTCATCGCCCAGGGGTATAAACCCACGGCTCAGGTCGAGGTTGCGGCGCATGTACAGAGAGAGGTCCATGAGCAGCTCCCTGGCCCGCTCCGAGTTGGTGCGGCAGAAGGAGGTGATGGTGTTCAGGGAGTTGAACAGGAAGTGGGGGTTGATCTGGGCGTGCAGGCGGCGGATCTCGGCGTGGGCCAGCATCTGCTCCTTGATCTGGATCTCCTCCAGCTCCACCTGGGTGGAGAAGAGATTGGCCAGCCCGCGCGCCACTTCGTAGAGCGTCGCGTTGAGCGGCCGCGTGCGGCTGCCGTAGAATTTGAGGGTGCCCACGATCTCGTCGTTCTTCTTCAACGGGACGATGATGGCCGAGGTCATGGGGCAGTCCGGGTGGTTGCAGCCGATGGCGTCCGAGCTGTGCATGAACGTGGACTCGCCAGTCCGGATCACCTCTCGGGTGGCGTTGGTGCGGATGGCCCGCCCGGCCAGGTGGTGATCGTCGCCCGCGCCCACGTGGGCCAGCACGTCGCGCGTGTCGGTGATGGCCACGGCGGCAACCCCCACGCGGCTGTAGATGATCTCGGCGGTGGCCGCAGCGGTCTCCAGGCTCAACCCCAAGCGCAGGTAGCTCACCGCCATGTTGGCGATGTCGAGGATGATCTGCGCGTGCAGGGACTCGCGCCGCTCGCGGTCGCGGGAGAAGAGGTTGATCACCTCCACGAACAAAGCCGCGCCAAAGGCGTTAACCAGGAGCATGGGCGGAGCGATGAGCTTGACCAGGGCCACGGCGTCCGGAAAGGGCCGGGACATGAGCAGGACCAGCCCCATATGCAGGGACTCGCCCACCAGGGCCAGCCCGGCGGCTATGCGCCAGTTCAGGGCCTTGTCCCCGAGGCGCATGCACAACAGCCCGGCGGCCAGTCCCTCGACGGCCGTGGCGATGCCGCACGGCCAGGCGCTGAACCCGGCAAGGTCGGTGACGATACGGTGCACCCCCGCGATGAGTCCGGCTCCGATGCCCACCACCGGACCGCCGAACAGGCCGCCGGAGATGACCACCATGGCCCGCAGGTTGGCCACTGAGTCGAACACCGCGTTACCGGTGTAGGTGCCGAGGATGCCGAACAGGCCGAACAGGATCGTGATCAGCATGGTCCGGGACCGGGAGTCCTCGCTGGTGAAATGCATGCGCTGCACCGGCATGATGGTCATCACCAGGAAGATGACGCCCACCATGAGGCCGAACCGCTCGGCGAGGGTCAGAATGATTTCGTAGGTATTCACGTGCGGCCCGCCTACAGTTCCATGACGGCCTTGAAGTCCCGCACGCGGGCCTTGCTGACCGTGATCTCGGTTTCCTGCACGTCGTTCATGGTCAGCACATACTTGCCGTTGAACCACGGGGCATAGGTGCGCACCAGAGCCAGGTTGACCAGTTGGGATCGGTTGGCGCGGAAAAAGGGATACTGCACGAGCCGCTCCTCCAGCCGTTCCAGGGTGAGATCGGCGGCGCAGGGATAGGCGTCGTCCCTCGTTCCCGCATAGATTCGGCGGTTCCGGCAGTCGAAATAGACGATCTCGCGCGGGTTGAGCAGGATATTACGGCCCGAATGCTCCACGCTGATGCGGGTAATGCCCGGCTTGATGCCCACGTCGGCCAGCAGCTTACGCAGCACCTCGCCGGAGTCCTCTGCCACGCTGGGCTTGAGCAGCTTGCGAGCACGCTCCAGGCTGGCGGCCAGCCGCCGCTTGTCCACGGGCTTGAGGATGTAGTCCACCGCGTTCTCCTCGAAGGCACGGATGGCATACTCGTCAAAGGCGGTGACGAAGATGACCAGGGGCCGGGGGTCCATGGTCATGACTTCCTTGAGGACGTGGAAACCGTTCCGCCCCGGCATCTGGATGTCCAGAAACACGAGGTCCGGCCGGTGGGCGAATACGGCGTCCACGGCGTCGGCCGCGTTGTCCGCCGCGCCCACGATCTCGATGTCCGGGTGGGACGACAGCAGGTAGCTCAGTTCATCCCGAGCGGGAAGCTCGTCGTCCACCAGTATGGTGCGAATGGTGTTGCTCATGATGTTCTCTCTAAGGGGGGTCATGCCCAGTTAAAGCATCAGAGCGCGGTTGGCAAGGCGGAGCAGCGGCCAGGGCCAGGAGGACGGGCCCGGCCGCTGAACTCACGCCATGTACAAGAGAAGACCTAAATGTCGGACGAGCTTCGCTTCTTGTCCAATTCGACTATGCCGTAGGCCAGAAGCCCGCAGGCAGCGATTTTCACCCAATCGAAAATTCCCAGCGGTGCGCTGGCGAACAGCCGGTGCATGAACGGCGCATAGGTGAAAACAAGCTGCAGCAACAGCATGATCAGAAAGCCTCCGACAACCCACCGATTGCTGGCGAACCCCAGTTCGAACGGCGACAGCCGGAAGGACCTGGCGTTGAAGAGGTAGAAAGCCTCCACGCTTACGAACACGTTGACCGCCATGGTTCGCGCCTTTTCCAGCGTCGCGCCGTTGAACATCTCCCACTCGAACAGACCAAAGGCGAACACAAGCAGCAAAAGGCTGACAATGCCGATCCGACGGAGAATCGTCCTGTCCAGAAGCGGCCGGTCCGGCTCGCGAGGCGGACGATTCATGATGCCCGGCTCCTTGGGCTCAAAGGCGAGCGTCATGCCCAGGCAGCCCGCCGTGGTCATGTTGATCCAGAGAATCTGGACGGGAATGATGGGCAGCGTGGCGCCGAACAGGATCGCGGCGAGAATGACCAATCCCTCCCCCGCATTGGTTGGCAGCGTCCAAGCGATGAACTTCACCAGGTTGGCGAAAACTCCGCGCCCTTCCTCCACCGCGGCCTCGATGGTAGCGAAGTTGTCGTCGGTCAGAATCATGTCGGCGGCATCCTTGGCGACCTCGGTGCCGGTGATGCCCATGGCAATGCCGATGTCCGCCTGCTTCAATGCCGGGGCGTCATTCACGCCGTCGCCGGTCATGGCGCAGACATACCCGTTTTTCTGCAACGCCATGACCAAACGGAGCTTCTGCTCGGGCGAAACCCGAGCAAATACCGGGATACCGGGCACCCGCTCAATGAGCTCGGCGTCGCTCAAGTCGGCGATTTCCCTGCCTGTCAGTACCGGACAGGTCTCGCCGATGGTGCAATCAACGCCTCTCAGCCCGAGCCTCAGCCCGATGGCCTCTGCCGTCAGGGCGTGATCCCCGGTGATCATCTTGACGGCGATCCCCGCGTCCTGGCAGGCAGCGATAGCGCGCCGGGCCTCTTCCCTGGGAGGATCGATCATCCCCTGCAGCCCGAGGAAGACCATCCCCGCGCAACCGTCCGTCCGAACGAGCCCCTCGCCGGGGTCCAACTCCTTGCGGGCAAAGGCAAGCACACGGAGCCCCTTGGCTGCCATGGCGTGCTGGGCCTCGACAACGGACCGCTCGTCCAGAGGCACGGTCTCGCCCAAGGCGTCCATGGCGCTGCTGCAGCAGCCGATAACCTTTTCCACTGCGCCTTTGACATAGACCACGCGGAGGTCATCGCGCTCGTGCAGGGTGGCCATGTACTGCCACTCGGACTCGAAGGGCAACTCGTCCACACGCGGGAGGTCGTGGTTTTCCTCTTCCTGCCGCATGCCGTATTTGCGGGCAGCGACGATAAGCGCCCCTTCGGTGGGGTCGCCTTCGACGACGTGCCGCCCTTCCTTGCTCAAGACGCGCGCGTCATTGCAGAGCAGCCCGGCCCGCATGCACTCCGCCAGGGCTTTGTCGGCCCCCGGCTCTCCGGCCGGAAAGAACTCTCCCTCGCTGTCGTACCCTGCTCCGGAAACCGAGTAGAACGAGCCGCCGCTGTTCACCTCCTGAACCGTCATCTGGTTCTCGGTCAGAGTTCCGGTCTTGTCGGAGCAGATGACCGTGGTTCCCCCCAGGGTCTCCACCGCAGGCAGCTTTCGAATGATGGCCTTGCGCCCGGCCATTCTGGATACGCCCAGCGCCAGGATGATGGTCACGGCGGCGGGCAGCCCCTCGGGGATGGCGCCCACGGCCAGCGCCACGGCGGCCATGAACATCTCGGTGGCCGGCTCGGAGCGAAGCAGGCCGAGCACAAAGGAAGCGGCGGCCATGGCGAGAATGGCAAGCAACAGGACATGGCTGAAACGGCTGATCTTGCGCGTCAACGGCGTTTCCAGCTCATCAGCGGCCTCGATCATTCCCGAGATGCGGCCTATCTCCGTCTTGTTGCCGGTGGCAACGACGAGCCCGCGCCCCTGTCCCGAGCTGACCAGGGAGCCTGCATACGCCATGCAGGAACGCTCCGCCAGAACGGTATCCGAGGAGACCGGCTCGGTCCCTTTGCCGACTGGCAATGACTCGCCTGTCAGGGTGGACTCGTCGACCCGCAATTCCTTGTGAGCGATGATGCGCACATCGGCCGGCACCTTGTCGCCCGACCGAAGCAGGACCAGGTCGCCGGGCACGATGCCCGAAGCCGACAGCCTGACGGTCTCTCCGGCGCGCAGCACTGTGGCCTCCACCGACATGCTGCTCGACAGGGAATCGAGCGCCTTCACGGCCTTGGCCTCCTGCAGATAGCCGACCATGGCATTCACCAATACAACGCCGAGGATAACCAGCGAATCGACCCATTCGCCCAGATAGGCCGTGACCAGTCCGGCCGCTATCAGGATATACACGAGGGGCTGGTGAAACTGCAGCAGGAACCTCTCAAAGGCGGTACGTTCCTTCTTTGCCGAAATGACGTTTTCGCCGAACCGCTCCAACCGTTGCTCGACCTCGAAGACATCGAGCCCTTTGTCGCCGTCCGTGTCCAGGATTCGCGCCACTTCGTCCACGTCCAAGTGATGCCAGAATCTATTCAGCAGGGTTTCCATAGGTTCTCCGTCGGAAGCATAGTGTGATCATTGGGGATGCCGTATTGTAAAAACTGAAATAAACTAAGGGAGACGTCAAGGGGGGAAAAGGCATCGTTTGACACCTTCACGGTCGAATGCCATAAACTAAATGGAGAAAATTACGCCGTCAGCCCGCCGGAAATCGGGCCCGGTCCCAAAAGAATCGACCGCAAAAGACGCCCGGCAAGGTGACACGTCCAACGTCAGGCCCAGTAAGGAATACGAGTATGTTCAAAAAGGTACTCCTGTATGCAGGCTCCTCCATTGACGGCTCCCTGATCGCACATGCAGACGACTTCTGTGATCGGGCGGGAGCCGAACTGACCACTCTCAACATATTCGAACAGCCATCCAGCCCCGTGTCGGATTACTTCACATCCCACCACATAGACCTCCACAATATCGTGATCGAGGGATACGAGTCACGGCTGAAGCAGGAAACGGTAGAACAGGGCATACGAACCGACATCAAACGGGAAGTCCGCTGGGGCAAGGATTTCGTCGAGGCCATACGTATGGTCCGCGAAGGCGGGTACGATCTGCTGATCTCGGCGTCGCAACAAGACGATGGCCCGCCGGACGGGACGGCCATGCACCTCATGCGCAAGTGTCCCTGCCCCGTCTGGATTCATCGCGGCCACCTCTGGAAAGGAGCCATCCGAATCCTCGTAGCGCTCAACACCTCCGCTCCATCCGAGGAGAACCGAAGGCTGAACAGAAAGATACTGGAGCACGGAAGCCGCCTGAACGATATCCTGCGAGGCCATCTGCACGTGATCACCTGTTGGTCGGGCTACATGGAATCCATGCTCTCCGGCCCACGCTTCGGGGAAAAGGAAAAAAACGACTACCTGCAATACGAGCGGGAAAAAGCCGGGGAAGAGCTCCAAACGCTCCTCGATTCGCTGGGGCTCACGGACAAGGTGAAGACAAAGATCCTGCACGGGAATCCGGACAGGCTCATCCCCCACTACGCCGACGAGCAGAAGATGGATATCGTGGTTATCGGCAGTGTGGCCAGGACAGGCATCCCCGGGATGCTGGTCGGCAACACCGCCGAAAAGATCGTGGCCAACCTCAAGGATTCGATCCTTGTGATCAAACCTGACGACTTCATTTCACCGGTGAGCTAGTCTCCGAGGCTGGCGCGTCTTCCGAATCCAGCTTGGGGCAAGGGTAGGTCAGGGGCTCGAACGCCTTGGTCTGCTGCAGGTAGCTGAGCAGCTGGCCGCTATCCATGTCGAAATACCAGCCGTGCAGGTCGAGCGTTCCCTGGGCCACGCGCTCGGCAATCCAGGGAAAGGTCATGAGGTTCTCCACGGAACGGAGAATCCCGGCCATTTCGCAGGCCGTGCAGGACTTCTTGTTCACCTCGCCGAAATGTTCCACCACCCGGTCGCGCACCGGCTTCATCACGGACAGCCAGCGGTTGATGAACTCGCTGTCCTCGGCGGCGTCGTCCTTCATCAGCGTGTCGATGCCGCCGCAGGAGCTGTGGCCGAGAACGATGATGTTGGCTACATTGAGGTGCTTTACCGCGTATTCAATGGCAGAGGAGACGCCGTGGTAACCGGCGTCGGACTCGTAGGGCGGCACGATATTGGCGACGTTTCGCACCACGAAGATTTCGCCCGGCTCGCACTGCATGATGAGCGAGGGGTCCGTCCGCGAGTCGCTGCACGCGATGACCATGGTGGTCGGGGTCTGGCCCTCCCGCAACTTGCAGAACGGGGAATCCTCCCGACAGAAATATTCATCTCGAAAATCCTTGAAACCCGCAATGAACCGTTTGATGTCCCTCATGATGACCCTATCCCTTTGCTCTTGGCGGGATGTCTGCCATCCCTTCCGTAAAAACATACTATCGCCCCTGCCCCGCTATCGAGGTCAGGCCCTGCCGTCCTTCCTCCGGCTTGGTGGCGTTGTTTTCTAGTTGATTTCATACCGGAGCGCAAATTCACGGCTGATCGCCCCAAATCCGGACTCCGGCTCCCCGGCGCCCATGACATGGGCAAAAAAATCGAGTAATTGATTCCCGCCCGCCCTGCTGCGGCACACAGCTTCAAGGAGAGAGACATGAACGGCAATATCGACATCACCCTCGTGGCCAACGCCGGAGTCCTGATCGAGCACAACGGCATCGGCCTGCTCGTGGACGGCATGCACAGCGAGGAAGGGCCGTTCAGCAAGGTCCCGGGAGCCGACCTGGAGCTCATGCGGCGCGGCCAGGAGCCGTTCGCCAATCTCGACTATATCCTGTTCACCCATGAACATCCGGATCACCTCACGCCGGGACTCGTTCTGAACCATGTTCGGCAACGCCCGGTCAAGGGGCTGTTCCTCCCCAACGAGCGCCATGGTTCGCAAACCCTGGGCAGCCTGCTTGAATATGCCGAGGAGCAGGCCGTGCCCCACCGGACCATGAGCCTGGAACCGGGCGAAACGCGGGAGTTCAAACTGTCCGGAGACTTGTCGGTAACCGCCATCGGCACCCGGCACATGGGGCCGCAATACCAGGCCGTGCGCAACGACTGCCTGCTCCTGTCCCTGGAAGGCATGAACCTGCTCTTCACCGGGGATGCGGACCACGTCGCAGCCTATTACGAACTCCCCCTCCGGGGCGTGACTTTGGATGCCGTCTTCGTGAACCCGCTCTTCTTCCACAACGCGGACGGGCAGGCCATCATCAATGAAATATTCCAGCCCCGCCACGTGATCGTCTACCACATGCCGTTCCCGGAGGAGGACACCATGCGCTTCACCGCCCTGGTCGACAACGACATCCGCAAGCACGCACGGCCGGGGATTCAGGCCCACGCCCTCAACCAGCCGCGACAACGGATTCGCCTCTTGCCGGACTCCGGCGTTACCAGAAACAACCGCTAAGGGAATCGCTAAACGCGAGCCGTCCCGCGCTATCCGTCGTGCAGGAGCGAATCGATGATGTCGTCGATCTCTTCCGCGCCGAAATCATGCTCCCGGAGAATCTCCCTGTACTTTCTCAATGCCAGGGCCGCCTCCGAAGGCCGTCCGAGCGCCGAAAGGAGATTGTAACGCTGGCGGTGCAGGGTGTCATTGACGGGCTCCAGGACAAGGGCCATGTCGGCAATGGCCAGCGCCTTTTCCCTCATGTTCGCCTTGATCAATATCTCGAGCCAGTCCCCCAGCGCCCTGAGCAACATTCGGGAAAGGGCGTCCGACAGTCCACGCCGATCCATATCCCGCGCCAGGGCGGCACCCAGCCAATGCTCCATACAGGAGAACGCGGCGTGGGCCTGCCAGGAGCCGCCCTTTTCCGCATACGCGATCCCCTCTTCCGCATAGTGGGCGACCTTTCCGATATCGAACAGGCAATGGAGAAGAGACAGACGCTGCGCCTTGAGCTGGATATGGCGCTTCACCGCATCCCTGCCGAATACCTTTGTAAGCCTGGACCTCAGCCGGGACAGCATCGTGTCGAATTTCGAGCGGGAGTCGGCGGGGTCCTCGTCCGGCCACAGTCGGCACTGGACGTCCTGGACGTCCAGCTCGTGTCCAGGTTCCACGGCGAGCATGGCTATGATCTCTCTCCAAGCCGGAGACAGGCTTCTCCCCGATATGGCCTCATCGCCCAGGACGAGCTTCGTGCCCGCCAAAACATGAACGTGCATAAAGGGGACAAGCGTCCCGTCGTCAAGGATATCCGATGCCAACCGCTCTCGCGCCAAGCCGCGTGCGAAACCGGCATGAATCCCTTCCCGCACGGCAAAGGAGAGCACTGGCCGCATGACGCGGGGCGACCACCCGAAGAAATACCGGTTGCCGCACTGACGCATCCTGCCGAGCATGAGCCGAGTCAATTCCCGCGCCTTGTCCGTCTCGCCGTTGCGCAAATACAGTGCCGCCAGATAGGACTGCGCCACCTTGCCCTGATACGGCTCCAACGCTCCGTCCAGGACCTTGCCGGACCGATGGACGAGCCGCGTGGCGGGACGTTCCCTGCCCGCCAGCGAGAGCGCGCACGCCGACAGACTCAGCGTCAGGTGCACGAAGTATGGCCCGCCCGCATTGGAACGGATACGCAACGCCCTGCGCATGCTCCTTTCCATGGCATCCCATCGCCCGAGATGGGCGTGCGCCATCATCTCGTAATGAAGCAGCTGGCTGACAATGTGCGGTGAAAGCGCGTCTTGATCGGCGAGGGTCCGTTCGCACAATGTCACCATCTCCTCATGCCGCTCCTCGCTGAGCAGGACGTCCAGATCCCAGACGTCGAGAAAAACGCCGAGATACGAATTCCGCAGTACGTCTTTCCATTCCCGACGCAGCTCGGCGCTCAGCAGCTTGTATTCCGTCACGCGGCCCGCCATAAGCAGATAATTCACTTCGATGATGGAGGTGGAGAACCTCGTGGCAAAGCTGAGCCATTGCGAATTGCTCTGCACGAAATAGGGCGACAGGAGTTCGAGCGCAGCTTCCACATCCCCTTTTAGCGCCAGAATCAGGGTATATACGATTGTGGCCCATATTTTCGACGTGTCTCCATGAGGGGTCAGCTCGTCTGAAATGCGGGCATATTCCCTGCCGGTTTCGAAATCACCGCGATAATGAGCCATGCCCACGGCTATGGCCTGGGCGCAGGAAACGACGATGGGAGCAGGCAGTCCGCCGCGCAACGCCTCGAAGAGAAGGATCGCCCTCTCCAGTAGTTGGTTGTTCCGCTCGAACGCCCCGCTGATAAGAAACTGGAAGTTCAGCAGGCTGCATGAGGCCAACAACTCGCCGAAGCCGTCATCCTCACCCCGAAACAAATCAATGGCGCGCCGCAACGCAGGCTCGCACCGGGCCGGGTCCAGCAACATGCGGGTCACGCCATAGGCGAAACTCAGCCAAGGCGTCGCCTTCACTATATCATCAGGCACCGCATCCAGGACCGTCATCAGGAGATGGTGATGATTAAGGGCGAGCAGCGGGAGACAATGCGTTCGCATGGCCTCTGCCATGCGCGGCCAGTCCTCCGCCTGGGTGTAATACAGCAGCCCCTCCTTTTCCCTGTCGTTGGCGATACACCAATCGCCAACGCGGGACAGGAACTCCGCCCTTTCCTGATCCGTCAGCAGATCGTCGGCCTGCCTGGCGAGATATTCCTGAAAGATGTGATGAAGCCTGAAGACCTTCGCGCCTTCGCCTTTCAAGACCCGGACGAAACAGTTCTTGTCTACCAGCTCGTTGATCCAGGCCACAACAGCCGGATCGACGTTGGACCGGAGCAGGGCCTCCGGCAGTTCCTCAAGAAGCGCCAGCCGCGCCATCTCCCGGTATTCCGCCGGAGTCAGGGAGGGGAGCAGCAGCTCATCAAAATAAAAACCGAGAGAGGCGGTATCCGCATGCACCAGTCGCCGGATGGTCCCCGACGTGTGCAGCAGCTTGAGGCCGGATATCCAGCCCTCGGTGGCCTCATACAATTGCCGGATCTTTTTCGTGCCCGCCGGTTCGCCCAGGACATCATTGTAGAGCAAGGCTATTTCCTCGCGGGAAAACGCGAGAAGGGATTTGTCTATCTGCATCAGCTCGGAGGAGGGGAAAAGCGGCTTCCCGTCCATGGCCAACGGATAGCGTGAGATAAAGATGAACTTGACGAAAGAGGGGGTGGTTTCAACCAGTGCCTTCAGCAAATCCAGCGTATGATCGCCACTCTTCAGCAGATGCACATCGTCAAAGACAAGAATGACTGGCCGCGCTGATTTCTCGAGAGCTCCCCCCAGGCTGGCCGACGCGATCCCCACGAACTCCGGGTTTACCAGTTGCTGTTGCAGCGCCTCGGACAGGGCGTCCGAAGAAAACCCGGAAAGCGTGGTAGACAGGCCATGGAGCACCTTCTCGAACAGGAGCCGGGGGGAATTGGTGGCGCTGGAGCATGTCGTCCAGGCGAAAGGGGTTCGGGAGGCCTCGTCGAACTGCGTGGCCAGGACAGTCTTCCCCTGCCCCGCCTGGGCCTGGACAAGAAGGATCCTGTAATCCGATCTTTCAAAGAGATCGCAGTGGGAGAGAGCTTCGCGGCGGCGGATGAGTTGGGACATGATCTGATTGGGCTTGCTGGCGTCGTTGGCGCAAGCCGAAAGCTACCTCCGGCCCCTTGATCTGTCTAGTTATTATCAACACCCCGGTCAGCGTTAGTTTTTTGTAAGACCGCCCCGGTATGCTGCCGAATATTCGGGCAAGCCCCTCTCGCCATGGATCCCGGCGGAAGCAATTCGGCCACCAGGATGTCGGGAAACGGTTTGCCATGGTTTACGGTTTTCAATCCACAACCAGAAGAGTTACCGACCATGTTCCCTGCACGCATGACCACTGAAAAGTTTCACGCAACACCTCTTGAAGACGACAAGATCTGGCAATACACCATTGTGGAGCACCAGGGCTTCATCCGTTTCATCGCCCAGGACTACCCCCGTGACAACAAGGATATAGGAGCGCTCTCCAAATACATCATCCTGGCCGCATGGGTCAGGGACAACTGGCGCATCCTGTTGGACACACGCTCCTTTCCGCCCAAGGTGAACTCAGAGCTTCTGCTGGAGCTCCTGGCCACGCTGAACCTGCCCCACTACCTGGCTATGGGGTTGAAAATAGCCATGCTGACCCCGGACACGCGACTGCTTGACGTCAACAATCTGAAAACCGACAACTTGAGCCACCGCTCCTTCACCAACGAAGCGATGGCACAGGCCTGGCTTCTGGGAAAGACTGGCAACCAAGGCGCGCCTTCAGTGACTCCGGCACGCCTCTGAATCCACCCCGCTTCCATACAGGCGGTGCCGCAAGGCCAAATAAAACATGAAAAAAGGGGCAACAAGCCGTGACTTGATGCCCCTTTGTCTTCTCGGTTCGGTTCAGCCCCGTTGATCAGCCCTTCTTGACGACCGACGTCTTCAGCATCATAGCGCCGAATCCGGGGATCTTGCAGGAGATGTCATGAACGCCGTCCTCGGGCTCCACGAGCCTGATGTTCTTGACCTTGGTCCCCTTTTTGATGGGAGCGGACGCGCCCTTCACCTTGAGGTCCTGCATGACGATGACGGTGTCGCCGTCGACCAGGACATTGCCGTTGGCGTCCTTGTAGACTCTCTCTTCAGCCTCTTCGGCCTGAAATTCGAAACCACACTCCGGGCAGATGAGAATGCTGCCGTCGGAATACACGTATTCACAGTTGCACTGCGGACAATTCGGTAAATTTTCCATAACTTCCCAATTGGTTGATTTTCGGGCACCCCTCCAACCGAAGGGATTGGTCCATCATCATATCGGCGATCAGATCACAAAAAAACCGAATGGGCCACTCATTATTTTCATATTTAAAACCAAATGGTTAAACCCTGAACACTCTTAATCTGAAAGAGTTTTCAAAATAAACCTTTACTTCAGACAAAAAATGTTTGACAAGGAGGCCTCAGCGTGACTGGACGCATGACTACTTCTTAGCCCCAATTGGGCAACTAACGTTCCACGTCAGTCGAAGATTTACTCTCCGTACCAGAGCCATCCGATTACCACCTGAAAGCTTCAGGTTCGATTGCCGTCGCGCGCAGTCGTCATCACTTCTTTTCACCCAAGGCTTTTATGACCTTTTCCTCTTTTTCCTTTGACAAGCGTATCGACGCCTGTGTCAAAGCTTGCGGCTATGAATCACCAACCCCCATCCAACGCCAAGCCATCCCGCTGATCCTCCAGGGTCACGACGTATTGGGCCTGGCTCAGACGGGAACCGGTAAAACCGCCGCCTTTGCGTTGCCCATATTGCAACGCCTCATTTCCAGCCGATCCCCCCGCAACGCTTCGAAAGTTCTCGTGCTTGCTCCGACAAGGGAATTGGCGCTCCAGATCAATGAGAACTTCACTGCTCTCTCCCGCGATATGGGCATACGCAGCTGCATCGTGATCGGCGGAGTCGGCATGGAGCCGCAGATCAGGGCCTGCAAGTCTTCTCAGATCATTGTTGCCTGTCCGGGAAGACTCGTCAGGCTCATTGCGAGAAATGCAGTCCACCTCAATGCGATCGACACCCTGGTGCTCGATGAAGCGGACCGGATGCTCGACATGGGCTTCCTGCCCGACATCAAGCGAGTCCTGGCGAAGCTTCCGGCCAAAAGACAGAACCTGCTCTTTTCCGCAACCATGCCCAAATCCATTCGCAGCTTTGCCGATCGCATCCTCAACAATCCCAAAACGGTCAAGATCGACACGGCGACACCGGTAGCCAGCATCGAGCACACGTTCTACTCGACGCACAACAAGAATAAAGCAGCCCTGCTCGAAGACCTTATCAAGCGCTCCGAGCACCAGAGCATGCTCATCTTCACCCGCACCAAGCACAAGGCGAAAAACCTGTCACGCAAGCTGTCCCAAATCGGCCACGACAGCACATTCCTGCAAGGGAACATGAGCCAGGGCCAGCGGGAAAAGGCACTGAACGGTTTTCGTACGGGCCAATTCTCGATCATGGTCGCCACGGACATCGCCGCACGGGGAATCGACTGCGACCGCATAACGCATGTCATCAATTATGATATGCCGGACACCGTCGAGACCTATACTCACCGCATAGGCAGGACCGGCCGGGCAGGCAGAGCCGGCAATGCCATCAGTCTGGTGACTCAGGATGATGCCGACCAAATGAGGGCACTCCAGCGGATGCTGAAAATCTCCATCGAACAGCCTGCATGCGCTGGCGTGGATGGAGCTGAAACAAGATTCGACGAAAAGAGCGCTGCCCCTCAACATAAGAAGCCGAAGAACCGCTATCGTGGACAGAGACGTAAATCCCAAAGACGTCCCGAAGCGGCTTAAACATATACATGGTTTTCCGGCAATCCGGACAACCTGGTCGATTTTTCAAGACAACTAGAGCATTCCATTTAACGCCGACGTCACCATCTCAGAGTGGCGGGCACAATACTCACTAGGGAGAAACAATGTCTAAGAACTTATATGTAGGAAATCTGGCTTGGTCCACGACGGAAGATGAAGTACGCAGCGCCTTTGAGGCATATGGCGAAGTCACCTCCGTCAAACTCATCGAAGACCGCGAGACCGGTCGTCCCCGCGGCTTCGGATTCGTCGAAATGAGCGACGACAGCGCTGCTCGCGACGCTATCGAAGCCCTGGACGGAAAGGACCTGGGCGGTCGCAACCTCAAGGTCAACGAAGCCAAGCCCCGCGTCGAGCGGCCGCGCTGGTAGCCTCCGTTTTCACATCAGTGAGCATTCTTGCCGTCCCTCTCTCGGGAGGGGCGGCTTTTTCGTATCTTTGCCACGACGGCAAACAAGCCAGGGAGGAAAGCCATGGCCAAACCCAATTACAGCTTCGCCAAGCGTCAAAAAGAGCTGGCCAAAAAAAAGAAGAAGGAAGAAAAGAGAAAACGCAAACTGGCCAAAAAGGTTGAAACTCCGGAAGCCGAAAACGACACCACCGAACAGGACCCGGATGAAGAGTCATGAACTTCCCCTCCCTCCTTCTGGAATCCATGCAACACTCGCGTGGATTAGCCCCAAAGCCCAAAAAGAAGAAGGACCTCAAGCCACGTGCTTGAGGTCCTTCTTCTTTTACGCCGGACAGGGGCTTATCACAGCGCCGACTCCTTCAGCTGGACGAGTTTATCCCGTATCATGAGGGCTTCTTCATTGTCCGGGTGCGTGGACAACAGCGTAGTGACGGTCGCGAGCGCCTGATCGCCATTCTTCTCCTGCAAAAAGAGTTTTGTCCGGTTCAAGAGTGTTTCTTCATCAAGGGGATCGATTTGAAGGGCGTCATTCAATATCGCATGAGCCTGCTCAAAATCTTTGATGACCATAAAGCATGCGGCCAACTGGTTGAGAGCCTTTATATTCCCGGGGTCCACCGTGGCCGACTTGGCAAAGCACTCACTTGAGAAAGCGAGCTGATCGAGACCGTGCACGGCCTGCACGCTGAGGCCCGTGAAATACCACAGCCAGGTGTCGTTCTTTTCCGTTTCAAGGCTTTCCTTCAACAGGATTTCAGACTTTCGGTAATCCCCTGAAAAATATGCTGTGAGGCCATCCGCAAAGCTGCCCCACGCCGGCCGGAGTTCGAAGGACGCGAAAACTTCCGAAAGGATCTCGCCTTGAAAAGAAGCAGAGGAAAACTCGGGGGCGGTGTAAAAGAGCGTGACAAGAAACCTGTCCTCAACGAAGAAATTCCACTGTGTGGCGCTGCCACGCACATTCTCAGTGCCCGGGATTGAATACTTGAAGGAATAGAGAAGCACCGGCTTTCCTCCCTTCTGAGACACCCTCATTTCGCCGAGTTCGAACCCTGCGAACTGCATTGCGAACTGTTCTGAAAGGTTGTTGCCGAGAAGCTCAAGATACGTTTTCTCATCTCCACAGGCATTCTCGGCATAGCTTAGATCAACCCCTAAAAAATTGTATTTGATATCGGGGTTCTCAATTTTGACAGAGCTGCTTGATGCCAGAGACGCCCGCCATGTGTCAGGCATCTTCACGTTGAAAGCCGGCTCCAGGTTGGAGGCGCCCTCCAGAGCCACAACCAGATCTACAGCGGCATAAGAAGATGCCCGGCGCTCTACCGCCCCTCCGGGGCTCCCGGTCCCCGGCCGAAAGGAGGCCAGCGCATGCAGCAACGGTTCCCGGTAATCCGGATAATCCAGGGGATAGACGCCGACGACAACGACGGTGAATCCATCATATTTCATGAAATAGATTTGGCAGCCCAATGCAATATTATTTTGCCGACCGGAGTATTCCCTTTTCAGGGCTCGCACCCCCGTCCCGGGATAATCATGAAATCCCGAGGAGTTTCGATCTGTCATGTAGGGGATTCCACGGCCCTTGGCAGCGGCTTCCCATTGGTCCGCCAGCACCATAAGCGTGTCGGGAGACTCCTTGCCGTAATACACTTCGATCATGGAGTTGTTGCCCGGATCGGTTATCTGACGAAGCATGTCCCTGCCCAGCCCCTTGTTATCCTTCCAACCGCTTGGCACATGCAAGGTGTAGGAGGGATAATCCGCTGCGATGACCGGATTGCCCATGGCAAGGAGAGTGACGGCAACGATAGCCAAAAATGACAGTTGTAATTTCTTCATAGTGATCCTGTGATGGGGTAGCACACCATTAAGACTATCTATTTACCAACCTGGCTGAATCAATCCGTATAAAAAATGAAACTCACTACTCCATGCAAACCGTTTTATAGATGTCGCCATCATCAGATACCGTCACGTAAAACTCATTGAACACAAAGCAATTGTAAAAACCGAATCCAAGACTTTGGCATTCGATCCTCGTATCCTTCTCTATTCTTTCGGTATCGTAATACCCTTTTTGAACCGTAAAGAGCCATTTATTGAAAAAGGCCTCCGCGTCGTCCTTGTTGCGGATATTTCTTCCCGACTTGTATAAAGCGCCATCTCCATACTCCCCGAGCCCCACGGCTGGATCCAAGAAGCAATCACAGGCAGGAAAAGCTTCATGATAACGGGAGCAGAAGTCTTGCTCGTAAATCTTTCTATCCACCGGGTCCTTGTCACACCCCGCGCACAGGAAAGCCGCAAAGAGGCTAACCAGGATCAGTACACATTGATTCTTCATAAGCACCGCCCACAGAGTCACATGACGTTTCAACAAGGCAAGGAGCACACTCCACCACCGGGCCGATGGAAAGAAAAAGCCTCACTGATCACATGAGGACCAGTGAGGCTTCGTCTATCTGACCAGCTCGAAATACATCGCCTTTCCGCCGGAGCTATAACATCCGCTCTTGAAGCGGACTATCTTGTTCCCGGCAGTATCGGTCACGTATCCGTCAGTACACGAACCCTTGCCGCTCACGACGTAATAATTCCCCGACTTGGATATCTTGCAGCGCTTTGTCTTCGTATCCATTTTGACTTTGCCGCTTGCGGCGTTCTTGCTTCCCTCGACATAGGTTCCATCGCCGTTGAACTGATACATGCGGTAGTGATAGCTGCCGGCCCAGTAATCCTTTTTATCGGCGATGAAAGTTCCGGCTATCGTCGGCGTTCCAGTCGTTTTAACTCTGTCCTTATTGAGCGATGCGTTCCCTGTGGCCTGACGGAAGTACATCGCCTTGCCGCCGGAGCTATAGCATCCGCTCTTGAAACGAGTAACGGCATTGCCCTCGGTATCGGTAACGTATCCTTCGGTGCAGGAGCTCTTGCCCTTCACAACATAGGAATTGCCGGACTTCGACACCTTGAAGGTCTGCCTGCGATTACCCATCTTCACCTGGCCCGTCTTCGCATTCTTGGTTCCGTCGATGTATGTTCCGTTTCCGTAGAAATGGTAGATGCGGTAGTAGTGATTTCCGCCCCAATAGTCCTGGCTATCGGAGATGAACGTTCCGGAAATCGCGGGAAGGCCTCCCCCGGAAACCCCGTTATGGCTTTTGCCGGAAGAACTGCCCGCCCCGAGCGGCAGGGCATTCGAGTTCCCCGAGGATCGGGGAGACGCGCCGGGATAGTACCAGGTATTCATGGCATGCCGGACCTGCTGTCTCGCCTGCTCCCGCCCTTTGAGGGACAACCCCTGGAAAACGTAACACATGCCGTTATAGTGCGAGGCCACAAGGGAGGAGTCGAACTGCGCGCCGTTATTGATGTGCCCTGAATAGACGCGCGTTACCGCAGGATAGCCTGAAATCTGTCCGGGCTGTTCGGAGACAAGGTTCTGGAAAGGAAGCCCCCGCCGGGTCATCTCGGCGGCCCAGGCGTCAAGCAGCTTCCCGAGCGGCACGTCCTGCGCCCGCGAGGAGTACAATTCTATAAAGGCATCCTGTGAAGGAGATACGCATTGTTTCAGGAGGTCATTACCCCTTGCGGATACGTTGTCATTCCACCCGGGCGGGCAAGTCAGGCCTTGAGACATGTCGGCGGCAAGCAGACATGAGGAAAAGCCGAGCGATGCAACAATTACCAAGACAACAATTCGACCCAGTTGATACATAATGCACTCCCGCTGAAAGGCCCTCTGGCGATCGCATTCACAGGGCACGGTTATGATGATTCTTTTGCCGATAGCATCAAGAGAACTCTTCGCATAGCATTTGATCATCCTTAAAATTCCAATGCGCACACTCCGACTTCATCCACTCAACATAAGTACATGCGGATACACGTGCCCTGGATCGAAGGATCTTATCTCCACACCGAGTTCTTCCTCTTTTTAATAGCCAGCCACTTGCATGATCGCCTATTTTTGCCACGTTTTTAACGTGATAGCAATAAATGCGAAAAGCGGAAATCCAAGTTCGCCCTGCGGTACGCTTATACTGTCAAGCCGGACAACCCGGCAGCCCGTCGGCAGCCCGTCGGCAGCCCGTCGGCAGCCCCGGGCTCACGCAGAGGAGCTGCCCGTCAACCACGCATGCAGGCTCCTCTGGCGGGCTGACCATCACTCTTATAATATCCGAAGGCATCTCCCGGGCCTATGATAGTCTTGACTCCAATGGCCGAGGCGCTCCTCCCCGGTCCATGCGACCGACAGGAAGTGAAGGTTCGCCCCAAAACGAGAGGCGCGAAATAACGACCAAACCATTAATGAAAATCACGGCATCCGAAGGCAGTCTTTCAAAACAAATGAGAAAATCATTTATTACAAGAAACGGCAGCTTGATATCATGTCTGTAAACAAGAAACTGACCGAACTCGCTTTGTATGCCGCCATCCTGATCGGTGGCTCCGCTGTTCTGCTGTCTCTGGATGCTTTCGAGTACCTCCACGACTTCGTAGCGACTCATGAAACATACGAGGTCGACGAACTGTTTATCCTGATCCCCCTGCTGTTGTTCTGCCTGATCATTTACTCCTACCGTCGAAGCCAGGACCTTGTGGACAGGAACCGGGAATTGATAAACACGAGCAAGAAACTCCAAGCGGCATACGACAAAATCCATACTCTTTCCGAAACCCGGGAAAAGTTCATGTCCATCGCCTGCCACGAACTCAAGGGGCCCCTTGCCAGCGTAGCCACAGCCCTGGACCTGACCAAGCAGGCCGAATCCGAGGCAGAAGCCGAAGAAATGATGAGCCATGCAAGAAACAACCTGAAGAACCTGCAATTGCTGGTCAGCGATGTGCTCTTGTTCACCAGCCTGAGCCATGACGACTCCCTTGCTGACACGGCCACGTTCTCCGTGCGCGAGACACTCGAGTCAGTGCTCAGGATTACGATTCAGCCATGCCGTGACAAGAATCTATCACTGGAGCTGAATGTGGACGCGAATGTGCCGGACAGGGCTGTGGGCATTGAAGGATGGGTCCGCCTAATCTGCCTCAACCTGGTGGGCAATGCCATCAAATACACGAAGAAAGGCTCAATCTCGCTGCATTGCGGATTCCGGGACGCGACCCGCCCTGAACTCATTCTGAAGGTCCGAGACACTGGAGTCGGGATCCCCGAAAACAAACTGGAGCTCGTGTTTGAGCCGTACGAACAGGCCCCCTTGTCGGAATGGGAAAAACGGGAAGGGCTGGGACTCGGCCTCTCGGTGGTCAAGGAGCTGGTAACCAGGCTGGACGGCACCGTGTCCGTTGAAAGCCAGGTCGACGTAGGCTCAACCTTCACGGTCGTGCTGCCCATCGAACTGCAATGACGGTCCAGCGGAAATGCGGACCATGAACCGCAAAAGGCCTGCGAAGCCCTGCCCTGCAGGCTACGTGAATGTAGGCCCATCCCTGAGGAGCCAATAAGGCTTCGTTAGGGGACACTCCAACGAGACTAAAGAACAAGCCCTTACAATTGAATGCAAGGGCTTGTTCTTTACTGGCGGAGCCGAAGGAACTCGCCCCCCGGACTCAGGCGTGACAACATGAATAAGTCAGCTCCCTACCATGGCATAGCGAACGACTTCAGACTCGACTTCGCCTTGATCTTCCGTTTGTCCGAAGACCGCAACCGTTACCGATACCGGCTCATGGAAATGGTACACGCCAATGGAGCTGCCGGGCCCTAAACCTGTATGCCCCCAGCAGTGTCGCGAGGGAGCCGTATCCACCATCATCCCCAACCCATATCCGGGTTCCATCCAGGGACGCCCTTCAACCGACACCTTCAGAGCCAGAGGAGACCGCATCGCAAAAAAGGTTTCCTGCTTGAGGAGCTTGCCGGAAGAAAGCTCTGCGAGGAAGGATGCCGCAGCCCGAAGAGTACCGACGACGACGCCGTGATACACCCAACCGGGATGATAGTTTTCCAGTTCGCCGAGGCCTGTCCGTCTCATATCATCCAGCCCGAGCGCTAAACCTGCATCCTGAATGCCCAGCGGAGCGAAGAGCAACTCCTCCAGCGCCGAGGCCAAACACCCGTTAGTCACCCGTTCAATCTCGCGGCGCACGTAGGCATACCCGATGTTGGAGTACTGCCAACCGGCCCCAGGCTCAAAGAGCAGAACATTTGCCCTGGCCTTTTCGAGCAACGTATCGAAACTCCATGGCTCCCGACCCTGAGCAACAGCCTCATGATACGCCTTCAGCACCCAGTAATCCGGCACGCCTGCCGTATGCTGCAACAGGTGACGTAGCGTAAACGGTTGTCCCTTTACAGGCTCATCCAGGCGGAGCCTGCCCTGATCAACCAGAACAAGCGCAGCAGCAGCCATGACGGTCTTGCTGAAACTCCACCATGGAACTACGCGTGCTTCCCCGTGATCATCGACCGCTTTTCCCGCGACTCTTGTTTTCAACATACCAACAGTCCCCTGCACATTAAGATCCTGACAGCACAAGCTTAAAATCAATACTAAAAAACCTTACAAGCAATGTAAGGGCTTATCCTTTACTGGCGGAGCCGAAGGGGCTCGAACCCTCGGCCTCCGGCGTAACAGGCAAGCACTTGGCTTTACCCAACCCTATTTTATTGGAATTTTTGTCGCTTCACCTAGTCTCAAGTCGCTTTGAGAAGGTTAAAGGGCTCACCACTGGGCCCACCACATTAAGGCAACCGCACGCCTCGAATCCACACATTCATAGCAGTTATTGACATGGTTTTCATTGTTTTGATGCCGTGATATTCGATCCCCATGAAGGGACGGAAAAAAAACACGGCCCCCTTGATGGAGACGAGCGATGTAATCGAGGCCTGGGACGACTTCATCCTGTTCGCCGACGAGAAAGGGCTCGTATCGGAAACCTATGGGACCAGGCTCGCCTATCTTCCCGACATGGCAGGAAAAAGGGAACCCTTCTGGAACGTGCTGACCCTGAGTACTTCCTCCCTGAAGGAGACGCTGGACCGCTTCCCGCCCCTTCAGATCCACGAGATTTCCTGCGGGGAGGCGAGAAGCTTCCTGCTTCGCATCATCCCCCTATCCGCCGCCACGGCTGAATATGGCGGATATATCGTCATCGCCACGGACAACCGCCCCATGGAAGCCCTCTACGAAAACTACGAGGAGCGGCTGGAGGACAACATCTCGGCCTGGTCGGACTCCATCACCCTGTTCAACGCCTTCTTCGATACGGTCCTGGATGCCACTTTTCTCATCGATGAAGCCGGGGGAATCATTGCCGCCAACAGCGCGGCCCAGGAGAAACTTGCCAGGCCTGAGCAGAGCCTTGCCGGAGAAGACTGCACAAGGCTGCTGGGCAAACGGTTTCACCCTGCCATCAGGAATGCAATGCATACTCTCCGAGCAAAGGAGTTGTGGACGGAAAACGTCGTCGCCATTGACGGCGACGGGGAAGGTTTTCCAGCCGAAGCCACCCTGCGCAAGATCGACTTCGCAGACTACGCCCTGTTCCAGCTCATCCTCCACGACTTGACTAGCCACGAGGAGCTCAAGGAGGACCTGCAGGAAAAGCAGGCCGAGGTGCGCGAGAAGGAAATCGCCCTGCGCCAGGTCATCAAGTCGTCGGTGGAAGACCGAAAGGAGATGCGCGAGCAGCTGACCAGCCAGGTCAGAAAACAGATGCTGCCCGCCCTGGAGCGCATCACCACCTCGGACACCCCGGAAGTGCGCGAAGGCTATAAGACCGTCATTGAAGACCAGCTTGTGGACCTGGCCGGTGAATCACCGGGCGAGTTCGACTCCGACCTGCTCCGGCTCTCCCCCCGGGAAATGGAGGTCTGCCAGCTCATTCAGTTGGGCAGGAGCGGCAAGGAAATCGCGCAGTTGCTCAACATGTCCTTCGAGACCGTGCAGACGCACCGCAAAAACATCCGCAAAAAACTCGGCCTGCGCGGCCGAAAAGCCTCTCTTTTCACCTACCTGCGGCAAAAGCCTTCTCTCGCCTGATCGGGTATACCCGAATACCCGAGATATCCCTGACATGCCCCCTTGTCGGGGATATGTAATGCTGTTTCAATTTCCCCCGGAAACAGCATGCGCCGCCATGCCCCAAGCGACAATGCACAATATCAAAGAATTGAAATTCGACATGACCGATATCTTGATTATTGCTTTTCCGCTTCTCGCCGCACTGTGTCTCACGCTCTTCACCACACTGCAGACAAGGGACGTCCTCCCGGACTCCTCTTTCAACAATGCGCGGTTCATCGTCATGCCGCGAAACTGCTATCTCAAAACTCCATAGGAGCCACCATGAAACGGATTCACCTGCTGCTGGCCGCGTTCGCGGTCACGCAATCTGTTCTCATGCCTTTTGGCTCCCAAAAGAAGTGGTGAGAAAAATGGGTACCGCTCATCCGGCATCCCGCTTCCCGATGAGCCAATTCGCCTGAAGCCGCCAAGACCCCTGGCGAAGACAAACGGAAGGCCATCACGAGTTGTACTCCAATCATCTATGCCACCCCCAGTCCACCCTTGGACGAACATTGTAACCAAGGAGATAAATTGAAAATATTCACAGAGCACCAACAGGAGGTTGCGGAAACGTTGCGCAAGACCGCATCGAAATCCGACTGGACTGACTGGAAGTGGCATATCCGCCACGCCATCAAGTCGGTAGACGATTTCGAACGCGTTCTCGGCGTCACCTTCCCGGAAAAAAGGAAACGCATCTTCGAACGAACGCTCCGAAAGTTCCCCATGGCCGTGACGCCCTACTATCTTTCGCTCATTGATCCGGACGACTACGAGAACGACCCTATTTTTCACCAGTCCTTCCCGTCAGCCGACGAGTTGAGCATCGGGCGCTACGACATGACGGACCCGTTGCACGAGGACGAGGACAGCCCGGTGCCTGGCATCACTCACCGCTACCCGGACCGAGTCCTGTTCCACGTCAGCAACGTCTGCTCCATGTACTGCCGCCACTGTACCCGAAAGCGCAAGGTCGGCGACGTAGACTCCGTCCCGTCCAGGGCAGACCTTGAACAGGGACTGGAGTACATCCGCAATACACCGCAGATCCGCGACGTACTGCTCTCGGGCGGCGATCCGCTCATGCTCTCAGACGAAAAGCTGGACTGGATTCTGACCAAAGTCGGGGAGATCGAACACGTGGACGTCATCCGCATCGGGACGCGCATGCCCGTGGTTTTGCCGTACCGGATCACCGAGGATTTGGTCGAGATGCTCAAGAAGCACCATCCCCTGTGGATCAACACCCATTTCAACCACCCGCGCGAGCTCACCGCGTCATCGAGAAAGGCCCTGCGGCGGCTGGCAGATGCAGGCATCCCGCTTGGCAACCAGAGCGTGCTTCTGTCGGGCGTCAACGACTGCCAGCGACTGATCAAGACCCTGAACCAAAAGCTCGTCAAGAACCGCGTGCGCCCGTACTACCTCTACCAGTGCGACCTCTCGGAAGGACTGACACACTTCCGCACGCCCATCGGCAAGGGCATCGAGATCATCGAGAGCCTGCGCGGGCACACCAGCGGCTTCGCCGTCCCCACCTATGTGGTGGATGCGCCTGGCGGCGGCGGAAAGATTCCGGTCATGCCCAACTACATCGTCTCCTGGGGGCCGAACAAGGTCGTGCTCCGAAATTACGAGGGCGTGATCACCACCTATAACGAGCCGGAATCGTACGAGCCGAACTACTGCGACAGGGAGTGTGCAAACTGCAACCTCCAGCTCAAGGAGGAGGACGCCGAGGAAAAGGCCATCGGCATCGAAAAGCTCCTCTCGGACTGGGATGACACCACCAGCCTCACGCCCGAGAACAACGAGCGCCTGGACAGGAGGGACGATGCAGCCTGATGAAATCATCCATTTGGGCAACTCGGTCATCCAGCATGGGCCGGCCAATGATCGCATCTACCTGATGAAGCTCGACCCCGCCGATTTACCCGGCATCGCGCGCGAAATATACGAACTCGGCAGACAGAACGGCTACACCAAGCTCTTTGCCAAGGTGCCGGCCACGGCCGCGCCTCACTTCTCCGAACTGGGGTTCGTGGACGAGGCGCGTGTACCCAATATGTGCCGGGGGGATTGCTCCGCCTATTTCATGAGCAAATATCTGGATCAGAGCCGGGCCGTGCCCAGAAACATCGAACGCATCTCGGCGGTCCTGGACCAGGCGGACAAGAAATCGGACGCGAGCTTTGAGCAGGATGGTCCGGACGAGATCGTCCGGCTGCGTCTCGGGGACGCCGAAGCGTTGGCGACCCTCTACAGCGAAGTCTTCAGGAGCTACCCCTTCCCGGTCCACGATCCGGCCTTCCTCCGAAAATGCATGCTGGCCGACACGGCCTTTTTCGGCATCTTCGCCAAGGACAGGTTGATGGCGGCGGCCTCCATGGAAATGGACATGGACTGGCGCTGCGCGGAGATGACGGACTTCGCCACCCGACCGGACTACCGGGGCCGGGGCGCGGCAGGCAGGCTGCTCGCGACCATGGAAGAGGCCATGCGGGATATCGGCATCAACGTGGCCTACACCATCGCCCGCGCCGAAAGCTACGGTATGAATATCGTCTTTGCCCGCGCCGGATACGCCTTCGGCGGGACTCTGCACAACAACACGCAAATCGCTGGCAAACTGGAGAGCATGAATGTCTGGCACAAGCAGATCGTTTCTCGGCAAGGGACCGACCTTCCGTCTTGACGTCGCCTATGCCGTCTGGTGGAACCTGGCCCTGATAACGGTCGGTTCACTGATCGTCTCCGTGGGCGTCAAGAGCCTTGCGGTGCCCCATGAGCTGGTGGCGGGAGGCGTCTTCGGCCTCGCCTCCCTGGCGTATTACGTCACGGGCGTGCTTTCTCCAGGTTGGATCAACTTCCTGCTGAACATCCCGCTCTTCCTGTTTGCCTGGTTCAAGGTGAGCCGCAGGTTTTTCATCTACAGTGCGTATGCCACAGTGGCCACGACCCTGTTCTATGAGTTCGTGACCATCCCCATTCCGGTGAAGAACCAACTGTACGCCGCAGTGGCCAGCGGCGTCATCACCGGGTTCGGGGCCGGCCTCGTGCTCCGCTCTCTAGGTTCCAACGGTGGCCTGGACGTGGTCGCGGTGCACCTCTTCCAGCGGTTCAACATCGGCATCGGACGCGTCTATCTCCTCTTCAACACGCTCCTATACTGCGGCAGCCTGTTCCGGCTTCCGCTGGACGTCATCATCGCCTCGCTGATCATGGTCTTCATCACGGCAGTCGTTGTCGAGCAGACCCTGTCCCTCTTCAGCCAGCGAAAGGTGGTCCTGATCATTTCCAAACTCGCCGACGCCATCAGCGAGGACATCCTGACCCAGCTCAGGCAGAGCGCCACCTTCCTCAAAGGATTCGGGGCGTATTCGCGCAGAGAACAGAACGTCCTCATGACCGTGGTCAACAACGTGCAGCTCAAGAAGCTGGAGGAGATCACCTTCACCCGGGACGAGAATGCGCTCTTCATCGTGGAGAACACCTTCTCGGTGATCGGATCAAGCTTCTCCAGAAGAAAAATATATTGACCCCGTACCTTAAACCAATCGCAGGAGGCCCCATGATTTCCAAGAACAAGATCCTGGACAAGGTATATACCGCCAGGACCCACGCCGAACTGATGGATGCCTACAAGGACTGGGCTGGCGACTATGAAGAGGACACCGTAGGCGGCTTCGGCTACGTGGCGCCGAAGATCGCGGCGGATGTCCTGCACGGGCACCTGGACGACCCGACAGCCCTCATACTCGACGCGGGCTGCGGCACCGGACTGGTTGGCGAGGCGCTTTCCGCACAGGGATACTCCAACATGGACGCCCTGGACTACTCGCCCGACATGCTCGCCCGGGCCGAACGCAAGGGCCTCTATCACACCCACCTCAACGCCGACCTCTCGCGCCCCCTGGACATCGCCGACGACTCGTACGACGCCGTGGTCTCCGCCGGCACGTTCACATACGGGCACGTGGACGCCTCAGCCTTGGGCGAGCTCGCCAGGATCACCAAGCCCGGCGGCTTCATCACCATCACAATCCGCGACGGCGCATTTGACGACCACGACTACCCTGAAAAAATGCGCGAACTGGAAACAAAGAGAACCTGGAAACAGATCGAAATCCGGGACGAAGACTATCTGCAAAAGGAAGGTGTCGGCTGCAAGGTCTGCACGTTTCAAATAATTTAAGCCGGAGCCAGACCATGAACGCCAAAAAACTCAGCGACACCACCGTACCAAGCACCACAGATTCCAATAAACTTGCGCAGCGGTATGATAGCTGGGCCGAAAACGCGCGTAGCCGAGCTACGTGGGAACGGTCAGTCCAAAGGGCTGCCGCCAAAACGCTTCGGCGTCATTTTGCCGAAAATGATGTAACTATTCTGGGTTACGGCGAGTGTGCCTACAAAATCAAACAGGCTATGTCCGAAAAGGAATTTACTCAGGTCGAGGCGATAGAAACCGAGGAGGGGCTGTCGGCCATCATAGGAAAACCCTATGATGCCATCGTTTGTGTAGGAACCCTCATCAACGGAGAGACCGATCCTTCGGTGTTTGAGAAAATGATCCGGGTAGCCAAGCCTGGAGGTCTCATTTTCTTTTCCTTGTCATCAAAGCCGAGGAACAATCAACAATACCTGAATAAAATTTACGCCATGGAAACGGAAGGCAGATGGAAGCCGGTTGGCTCCTTCGGGGAAGACCACCTTGAGGATGCCGGAGAGCCTGCCACACTGTATCTCTACCAACGAAGCTGACACACCTTCCAGCGAGCGGTAAAACTGCCCACTGGTAGCGCCAGGCTGTTGTCCAAACTTGCCCAATGGAAGCACGCTAGACAGAAGAATACTACAGGCATCAATAGAAGGATTGGCTTTGCCAGCATGTCCACCTGAAAATTCTGGAAGGCGGCTTGAACATCGGGCCCACCAGTGGGTCCACGGAGCTGGAAAACGATTGGCAAAAGAAAAAGGACCTTAAGCTAATCGCTTAAGATCCTTGTTCTTTACTGGCGGAGCCGAAGGGACTCGAACCCTCGGCCTCCGGCGTGACAGGCCGGCGTTATAACCAGCTTAACTACGGCTCCGCTTTTATAATAATGGGGCGTTAAGCAAATCCCCAATATTTCAAATCTGGTGGGCGCGACAGGGCTCGAACCTGTGACCCTCGGCTTGTAAGGCCGATGCTCTCCCAGCTGAGCTACGCGCCCGCAGGAAGAGTGTCTTTAGCTTGGCGAGCAGTCTGTTGTCAACCTCATTTTTATCTGGGATCGACCCGCGCCGCCAGGACCCTCGTCCGCTTCAGCGAAGGGCATACTGCCCACACTGCTCTCGTTTGTCAACGATTTTTAAAAATATTTTTAACCACTCTCAACCAATTAAAATCATTGGCTATTTACTGGACAACATAACCCGCTTCCCCTTGCGGGAAAGCCAAACCAGAGGGAGACCGCGATAAGATAGCCCCACCCCACCCTTGCCGGACTGGAAGGAAACACTCTGCCCTGATACCAAACGCGCAAGGGGCTCGACCTCATCCACATTCAGTATGTCCACCATACCGCCTTTTACCGTCCTCGGCAGCAGGACGCGGGCCATGCCGTCGGGCCGAAAAGTGGCTCGGTCGCCGCGCCCAGCGATCTTGCCCAACAGAGCCCCCTGCCAGCGCAACGAGTCCGGGATGCGAGCCAGCGCCTGGTCGTGCAGAAAAAAGACCTTGCCGCCGAAGTCATAGGTCTCGCCGGGCGGAAGGTTGCCCAGAGCCAACGTGCGCCCGCCTTCAGTGCGGTCCAGCCTCAGCGGACGCCCCGGCAGTTCCCGTTTTTGCACGCGGGCACCGTCCGTTGCGCACTCCCCTCCCTTTTTCCGGAAGCGGGCCAGGAAGAACCCCTGTCCCATGGACTCCTCGGCCACCCTGAGGACGCCATCCATGCCGGGCAGCAACGGCTCTCCGAAAACGAATCCCGGCGGCGGAGCAAGCGGCACCAATTCGAGATCCAACGTCTCCAGCGCCCAGGCCACCTGCGCCTCGTTCTCCTCCACATTGGTCGTGCAGGTGGAAAACAGGACCGTGCCTCCGGGGACGAGCATAGACGCCGCCTTTTCCAGGAGCGTCTTTTGCAAAGCTACCAGCGGAGCGGTCTTGGATTCGGACCACAACTCCATGACCTTGGGATTCTTGTCCACGGTTCCCCACCCGCTGCAGGGCGGGTCGAGCTGGATGTAATCCCAGGAACAGGCCGAGAACGGCAGGTCCTGGGCCATGGCCTTGGTCGTGGCCACGTTGACGGCGCCGGTGCGGCGGAGGTTGGCCCGCAGGGTGCCCAACCGGTCGGCGGACGCTTCGGAGGCGAACACGAACCCATCGCGCCCAACCAGGCGTGAGAGCAGGCTGGTCTTGCTGCCCGGCGCGGAACACATGTCCAGCACGCTTGCCCCCGAAGGCGGATCGAGCAACAGCGGCGGCAGCATTGATGAGCGGTCCTGAATGTAGATACGGCCGAAGCGCGCGGCCAGGCTCTCCCCGAGGGGAAAAGGCTCGCGGGTCAGTTTTCGGGCCATCGGATAGAACGGTTCGGGTTCGAAGCCGAATCCCTGAGCAGAAAGTAGGGCCTCGACGACGGGAGCATCGGCCTCGCCGCATACGAGCCGGAAAGTGCGAAGTTCACTGGTCATGATGAGGTCCAATACCGTCTAGGACGACCGGAGGCAACAGCGGAACTTGCTTTGCATCCCGGTTAGGAAACTGTTACAAGACCATGCCGTGCGCCGAGCCGCATGCGGCAATCAAAACGAAACCATCCCCCAACGGAGGAGTATATGTTGAATCGACGTTTCGTCCTGTCCTTGACCACGTTGCTGGCGGTCCTGCTGCTGGCCGTGCCGGCCCTGGCCCAGGGGACGAAGAAATATGCGGTATTTCCGTTCACCTATAACGGACCCAAAAAATACAGCTACTTTCCCAAGGCATTCCAGGCCAGCCTGAACAACGACCTGGAATGGCCGGGGCACGCCGAGCCCGCCGGCGACAGCGTCATCGATGGCGTGGCAACGCCTTCGGGAACTGCGGATTCCATCAAGACGCTGCGCAGCATCGGCATCGACTACCTGGTAACCGGTTCCATCGCCATCCTGGACAGGGAAGCCAACCTCAAGATCACCGCAGTGGGTGTTGACGGCTCCTCCTGGGAGAGGACAGGCCAGATGCCCATTGACGAGATCACCCCCTGGCTGGACGAACAGAGCGGCATGATCATGGGTGACGTGTTCCAGCGTCCCGGCTACGGCTCCGCCGAGACCAAGGGTGATCAGGAAGACATCAAGGACAGGGTACAGGCCCCCACCAATCCCGCTATCCTCGCCGCCAACGACGACTCCTATCGTTCCGACACCCTGAACCCGCAGTTCCGCTATGAAGGCGGCACCCAGGCCGAGGGAAGATGGAGAAGCCAGACTTTCCGTTTCTTTTCCACCAGCATGGTCGTTGAAGACGGCGACGGTGATGGCCGAAACGAAGTTTTCATCCTGCACAACGACGGCATCTCCGCCTACCGTTTCAATGGCGGCAAGCTCGAGCACCTGGACTCCATGACACTGGCCCCCAACACCCAGTACCTCCGCCTGGAGATTGCCGACGTGAACAGGGACGGTATCAAGGAACTCATCGTGGGAACCTATGTGAGCCAGTACCGGAGCCAGATCAAGGCGCCCGAGGGCTACCCCAGATCCTATATCCTGAGCTTTGAAGGCGACAAATTCAAATACCTCGCCAAGGGCATCAAACTGTTCCTCGGCGTTCTGCGTATTCCGCCCACCTACATGCCCGTGATGGTCGCCCAGAAAAAGGGCCGCCGTCACCTCTTCGACAACCACATGTACGAGGCACTCCTCAAGGACGGCGAGATCGTCAAAGGCCAGCCCGTGTCCATCCCGCCGTGGGGCAACGTCTACAACATGGTCTATCTGCCCGACGGCTTCGGATACCGCTACGTGATCCTCGACGATTTCCACAAACTCATCGTCTACAGCCAGACCATGGAGCGGCTCTACTCGTCCGACAATGACACCTTCAACAGTTCGGGTACCGGCATCGAATACAGCGACAAGCCTGAAGGCATGGGCCCCGGCACGGTGGACGAGGTCGTCTCCACCTACAACGTTCCCTTCCGCATGCTGACCGCCTCATTGACCACCAAGGGCAAGCATGAACTGCTGGCCAACAAGGACCTCTCCATCGCGGCCCAGTTCTTCGAGCGGTTCAAGTACTACTCCCAGGGCGAGATCCACTCCCTGGCCTGGGACGGCGTCGGCCTGAACATGGCCTGGAAGACCAGGCGCATCAAGGGGCAGGTCTGCGACATGGCCCTGGCCGATCTGAACAACGACGGCAAGAAGCAGCTCTGCGTACTGCTCAACACGTTCCCGGGCGGGCTGGGCTTCTCCAAACGCAAGACCGTGGTTCTGGCCTACGACCTGAACACCGATTAGCAAACCCGGCGGACGGCGTAAGAACCGTCCGCCTTTTTCTTTACCCAAACGATGAGAGAGGACCGATGAAAAAACTGATCACCCTGACGGCGACCATGGCGCTGCTGGCGCTCATGGCCGTCTCCGCCCTGGCCGGAACGACCCTGACCTACGCCAACTTCCCGCCCGCGCCCACCTTCCCCTGCGTCCAGATGGAACGCTGGGCCAAGGAAGTGGAGAAACGCACCGGCGGCGAGGTCTCCATCCAGACGTTCCCCGGCTCCACCCTGCTCGGCCCCAAGAACATGCTGCGCGGCGTCCAGACCGGCCAGGCGGATATCGGCTGCCTGAGCCTGGCATACTACCCCGGCGTGTTCCCGGTCATGTCCGCCGTGAACCTGCCCGTGGCCTTCACCTCCACCGAGGTGGCCAGCCTGGTCATGTGGGACCTGTTCACCAAGTACCAACCCGCCGAGTTCAAGGACGTCAAGGTGCTCACGCTTTTCACTTCGGCTCCGTCCCACGTCATGAGCAAGACGCCCGTCAAGACCCTGGCCGACCTCAAGGGGCTTGAGCTGCGGGCCTCGGGCACCATCCTCCAGATCCTCGGCAACCTTGGCGCCCAGGGCGTGGGCATGCCCATGTCCCAGACCCCGGAAGCCCTCCAGAAGGGTGTGGTCAAAGGCCTCGTGTCGTCCTACGACGTGCTCAAGGACATGAATTTCGCCGAGACCTGCCGCTATGAGACGGTCACCAACCTGCCCGTGTACCCGTTCGCGGTGATCATGAACAAGGCGCGCTGGGAGTCCCTGTCCTACAACGCCAAGAAGGTCCTGAACGAGCTCGCCCCCGAGCAGGCCCGCTGGACCGGCAAGTACCTGGACGACTACACAAGCCAGGCCCTGGCCTGGGGCAAGGAAAAGTACCAGATCGAAGAGTTCACCCTGACTCCCGCCGAGTACGCGGAGATCAAGGCCAAGAGCTCCGGTCTGGTTGACGCCTGGAAGGAAGGCGCGGCCAAGGCCGGAGCCGATGCCGACGCCGTCCTGGCCGACATGCTCTCCCTGAAACAGAAATACGAAACCGAACTCGGCAAGTAGATCAAACCCAACGCCCCCCTGCCGGACGGGCAGGGGGGCGTTTTTTTCGTCATGATTGATACACTTGATGCAATCAGCCGGCATATTTCCCGTGGTCTGGCCTTCCTGGCAGGCCTCTTTCTCGTGGGCATGATGCTCCTGGCCTGCGCCAACATGGTTCTTCGCGCGGTCTGGGTGCCGGTGCAGGGCACCTTCGAGCTCATGGGCTTCATGGGCGCGGTGGTGGCGGCCTTCTCCCTGGGATTCGCCCAGCGGGAAAAGGCGCACATCGCCGTGGGTATCCTCCTGGCCCGGTTCCCGGCCCGGGTCCGCAGACTGGCCGACGCCCTGACCTCGGCTGTCTCCAGCGGCTTCTTCATCCTCTGCGGCATGGAAACCTGGAAATGGGCGTCCTTCCTGGTCCAGACTGGCGAGGTCTCGGAGACCCTCCAGATCACCTACTATCCTTTCGTGTTCGCAGCGTCGGCAGGCTGCATGGCCCTGGCCTTTGTCCTGCTCGTGGACACACTCAAAACCCTGACTGCTGAGAAGGTGCAGTAATGGACCCGATTACCGCCGGCATACTCGGCACTCTCCTGCTCCTGGCAGCCATCTTTTTCCTGCGAATCCCCGTGGCCTTCGCCATGGCGCTGATCGGCTTCGGCGGCTTTGCCTACGTCCTCAACTGGAACGCGGCCACGGGCATGCTCGGCACCGAGCTCTGGAACGTCTTTTCCAAATACGGCCTGACCGTCATCCCCCTCTTCATCCTCATGGGCCAGATCTGCTTCTACTCGGGGGTCAACGAGCGGCTCTACAAGTCGGCCTACGCCTGGATGGGCGAAATCAGGGGCGGCATCGCCATGACCACCATCCTGGCCTGCGCCGGGTTCGCGGCCATCTGCGGGTCCAACTCGGCCACGGCCGCGACCATGTCCACCGTGGCCCTGCCCGAGATGAAGAAATTCCGCTACAATCCGATCCTGTCCACCGGCTCCGTGGCTGCCGGAGCGACCCTGGGCGTGGTCATCCCGCCCTCCGTGGTCCTGATCATCATCGGACTCCAGACCTCCCAGTCCATCGCCCAGCTTTTCGTGGGCGGCATGATCCCCGGCATCCTGCTGACCGCGCTCTTCCTCGGCACGGTCTGGTACCTCTGCCGCCGCCACCCGGACTGGGGCCCGGCAGGTCCCAAGACCACCTTCCGCGAAAAGCTGGCCTCCCTGCCCGGCTCCATCGAGATGGTCATCCTTTTCTTCCTGGTCATGGGCGGCCTGTTCCTGGGCTTCTTCACTCCCACGGAAGCGGGCGCGGCGGGCGCGGCCCTGGCCCTGCTCATCTCCGTGGTTTCCGGCGGCATGACGGTGAAGAAGTTCTGGCTGGCCGTGAACGACACGCTCAAGATTTCCTGCATGATCATGGTCATCGTGCTCGGCGCGGTCCTGTTCGGGCGCTTCCTGGCCATCACCCGGCTGCCTTTCGAGGCCGCCAACTACGTGGCCGCCCTGCCCGTGCCGCCCATGCTCATCATCACGGTCATCTGCCTGATCTACGTGGTCGGCGGCATGGTCATGGACGCCCTGGCCCTGCTGCTGGTGACCATCCCCATCTTCTTCCCCGTGGTCACGGCCATGGGCTACGACCCGCTCTGGTTCGGCGTGCTCATCACCGTGGTCACCACCATGGGCGCCATCACCCCGCCCGTGGGCGTGAACATGTTCATCGTCGCCTCCATGTCCAAGGATGTGACCATGACCCAGGTGTTCAAGGGCGTGACCTACTTCATGGCCGCCTATTGCATCTGCGTGGCCCTGCTCATGGCTTTCCCCGGCCTGGTCACCTATGTGCCGGGATTGATGCGGTGACGAAAGGCTTCTTTGTCACCGGCACCGACACCGGTGTCGGCAAGACCAGGGTCACTGCGCTTCTCCTCCGGGCACTGCTGGACGCCGGGCATCCGGCCCTTGCCGTCAAGGCGATACAAACGGGATGCCGGGAGACTGCCGATGGCCTGCAAGCCGAGGACGTGGAGATCTATGCCAATTACGCCGGCGACCATTTCCCGGACGGCTATCCCGACGCCTGCTGCCGGAAGTTCCTCCCGGCCTGCTCTCCGCACCTGGCAGCGGAGTTGAGCGGCGTTTCGATCGATCCGGACCGCCTGGCCGACGAAATTCGCGGCATGGCGGAAGGACATACCCCGGTGCTGGTAGAAGGCGCGGGGGGAGCGGCCGTGCCGCTGGGCAACGGCGCGACCACCCTGGACCTCATGCAACGCCTTGACCTGCCGGTCATCATCGTGGCCGACAACAAGCTCGGCATGATCAACCACGCTCTTATGACCGTAGAGGCAGTGCGCGACAGGGGCCTTAGCGTAGCCGGAGTGGTCGTCAACAACACCACCCCGGCGAACCGGGAAGACGCATTCCTGCGCCGGGACAACGTCGCGGCCATCGCCGAATACGGAGAAGTCCCCATCCTGGCCGACATCCCCCATTCCGCCGCCCGTACGAACGCCGACCCAGCCTGCCCCAACCCCATGGACGGAGCGCTCGCCTCCCTTTTGCTCGAGCCTGAACCGCCGTCCGATGATCTGGATTTCGACCGCACCCACCTGTGGCACCCTTATACTTCGGCCACCCGGCCACTGCCCGCCACCAAGGTCGTCGCAGCCCGAGGCACCCGCCTCGTCCTGAAAGACGGCAGCGAATTGGTGGACGGCATGGCCTCCTGGTGGTGCGCGGTCCACGGTTACAACCACCCGGCCCTGAACCGGGCCGCCCGGGAACAGATCGGGCGCATGTCCCATGTCATGTTCGGCGGCCTGACCCACGAACCGGCGGTGGAACTGGGCCGCGCCCTGATCGGCATGGCCCCCGAGGGCCTCGACCACTGCTTCCTGGCCGACTCGGGCTCGGTGAGCGTCGAAGTCGCCATCAAGATGGCGCTGCAATACATGCAGGCCTCGGGACGAACGGAGCGCACCAAACTTTTCACCGTGCGCGGCGGTTACCATGGGGACACCTGCGGCTGCATGTCCGTCTGCGATCCGGACGGCGGCATGCATCACCTGTTTTCCGGCCTGCTGCCCAGGCAGGTCTTTGCGCCGCGCCCCGACTGCCGTTTCGGCGCGGAGTATGATCCTTCCTCCCTGGCCCAGGCGCGGGACGTGTTCGAGAGGCACGCACGGGAAATAGCCGCCATCATAGTCGAACCCATCGTGCAGGGGGCGGGCGGCATGCGCTTCTACCACCCGGACTACCTGCGCGGCCTCAGGGAACTGGCCGACGAACACGGCGTGCTCCTGATCCTGGATGAGATCGCCACCGGCTTCGGTCGGACAGGCAAACTCTTCGCCTGCCAATGGGCGGACGTCGTCCCGGACATCATGTGCGTGGGCAAGGCCCTTTCCGGCGGCTATATGACCCTGGCGGCAACCCTGGCCACACGGGACGTGGCCGACACCATTTCCGCCGATGGAGGCGTGCTCATGCATGGCCCCACCTTCATGGGGAACCCGCTGGCATGTGCCGTGGCCAAGGCGAGCCTCGACATCCTCCGGCAGAACGCGTGGCAGACGCAGGTCCGGGAAATCGAAGGCTGGCTTGAGCACAGCCTGGAGGGATGCCGTTCGCTGGCGGACGTCACCGATGTCCGGGTCCTGGGCGCCATCGGCGTGGTCGAACTGAAGCACCAAGTCAACGTGCAGGAAATCCAAAAATTCTTCATCAGCCGAGGCGTATGGCTGCGCCCCTTCGGAAAACTCTTGTACGCCATGCCCCCATACATCATCAGCCGCGATGAAGTGGCCAGATTGGGGAAGGCCATATTCGACGCCATCGCGACCGGACGACACGTTTAACAAGGACACACCATGGAATTGCTCGCCCTCTACTGCGCCCTGTTCATCGGAATGGGGGTCTACGAATACATCAAGCGCAAGGATTTCCGCGAATTCGTATTGGCAGGCCGCCGATCAGGCGCGGGCGTTGTCAGTCTATCCATCGTGGCCTCCTGCGTGGGGGCCTCGGCAACCATCGGCATGACGGGCCTCGCCTTCAAGGTAGGAACCCCGGCATTCTGGTGGCTCGGCTCGGGCGCAGCCGGACTGCTGCTCCTCAGCGCCTTCCTGGCAGCCAAGGTACGGAGGGCAAACGTCTATACCCTGCCTGACATGGCCGAACGGTTCATCGCTCCCCCGGCCCGCAAGCTCATGGCGTTGATCATCATTCCGGCCTGGGCCTCCATCCTGGCGGCCCAGTACATCGCTGCGGCCAAAGTGGCGGTATCCCTGTCGGGCATGGGCTACACCACGGCGCTCATCGCCTGCGCCGCGCTCATCACCACCTACACCGTGCTGGGCGGCCAGAACTCCATCCTCAAGAGCGACGTGGTCCAGTACGGTTTCGTGGGCCTCGGCCTGCTCCTTGCCCTCTACTATGCGGGCGCGGCCTCACCCCTGTCCCTGGCCGACGTCAACCTGGAGTTCGCCAACGAAGGCTTCCCCCTGTCCAAGTGGACCTATTTCATGCTCATCGTGGGCGGCAGCTACGTGGTCTGCCCCATGCTCTTCGGGCGGCTCTTCTCGGCCCGAGACGACAAGCAGGCCCGGCGGGGGGCATACCTCTCCGCGGCGGGCATCGCCCTGTCAGCCGTTGTCATCGTCTGCATAGGCCTGTACGCACGCGGCCTGGCCCCGGCGGGTACGGATGCGGACGCCATCCTTACCCGGGTCATCCCGGACATCATGCCTGCCTGGGCCAGGGTGGCGCTGCTCTTCGCCCTGCTCTCCACCATCGTCTCGTCGGCGGATTCCTGCCTTTTCACGGCGGGCACGGTGCTGGAGCACGACCTGCTGAACGGACGCAAGGTCGGCCGCTGCCGCCTGGGCATGCTCGCCATCGGCCTCGGCGCCGTCGTCATCGCCCAGTCAGGCGGTTCCATCCTCTCCCTGCTGCTGGCCGCCAACGACATCTACGTCTGCGGCGTGGTGGCTCCCATGTTCGTAGCCATCCTGGCCAACGGCAAAAGGGAGCTCAACGTGCGCACCATGCTGCTGGCCATCGTTGCCGGCGGCTGTCTCGGCATCGGCGCCGCATACACCGGGGACAAGATATACAGCTATCTCGGTGTGGGTGTGTCCATGGCCCTCTCACTGGCCGCGCTGCTCCAACCGCGCCTCGCCACAGCCCGGTAACCAAAGCCCAGGCGTTCCAGCCCATCTCGTTGCTTTATAGGTCACGCCCGGCCCAACTCCTGTTCTTCCCAGGCCTGCAAAGCCACATGTCAGGTTTGATGCAGTAATGGAAAGCCCGGCCCCGTTCCGGCCACGAAGATCGGCACGGAGGAGGAAGTTATCAAATGCGACGTCCCGGCAGCCCTGCGTGGCCGCCGGGACGTTTGCTTTGTAGATCCTTATTCCGGAGAGCCTTGACTGGACGCGTGGAATTTCCTAGGGTTGCACGGTGTTACTAAATAATATTTTGTAACAAATTTCAGGCTCGATCTTTAAACTAATATAATTATACGGTGAACTAATGAAAAAGATTCTTCATGCCGCCTTGATCGTTTTCGTCCTCGCCGCCACCGCATCGGCGGGTGACCGGACAGTGACCGATTCCGCAGGAAAGCAGGCCCTCCTGCCGCAGACCGTGGAACGCGTCATCTGCTCCGGCCCCGGCTCCCTGCGCATGCTCTGCTATCTCCAGGCCCAGGCCAAGGCCGTGGCCGTGGACGACATCGAAGTCAGAAGAAGCACCTTCGACGCCAGGCCCTATGCCATCGCCAACCCTCACTTCAAGACCATGCCGATCTTCGGCCAGTTCCGGGGACACGACAACCCGGAGCTGATCCTGACCCTGGAACCCCAGCCCCAGGCGGTCCTCAAGACCTATGCCTACAGCATGGGCTACGATCCGGTGGAGTTGCAGGACAAGACCGGCATACCGGTGGTGGCTCTCAACTACGGGGACCTGGGCGCCCAGAGGCAGGAATTCTACCGCTCACTGCGCATCATGGGCGATGTGGTAGGCAAACGGGAACGGGCCGAGGCCGTGATCTCCTATATGGACGGGCTCATCAGAGACCTCGCCAAACGCACTGCGGACATTCCCCAGGACAAACGCCCCACGGTCTTCGTCGGCGGCGTGGCCTTCAAGGGTCCGCACGGATACCAGTCCACCGAGCCCGCCTACCCGCCGTTCGCCTTCATCAACGCAGCCAACGTGGCGCGCGGCAAGGGCATGTCCGGCAAGGAACTCAGCCATTCGGACGTATCCAAGGAAATGATCGTCAAGTGGGACCCGGACTACCTGTTCCTCGATCTCTCCACCCTCCAACTGGGCGACGGCGCGGGAGGCCTGCACGAACTGCGCGCCGACCCGGCCTACCAGACCCTGAGCGCAGTGCGCGAAGGCCGGGTATATGGCCTGCTCCCCTACAACTGGTATTCGCGGAACTACGGTTCCATCCTGGCCAACGCATACTTCATCGGAAAGCTGCTCTACCCGGACCGCTTCACGGACGTGGACCCGGCGGCCAAGGCGGACGAAATCTTCACTTTCCTGGTGGGCGGCCCCGTGTTCGAGGCCATGGATCAGATGTTCGGCAACCTCGCCTACCAACAGCTGCCCCTGGACTGACATGCACTTCTCAGACGGACAAGTCCCGGAGGAATACCGCCGCTATGTGGGCCGGAAAACCTTCCTGATCTCGGCAGCGGCCCTGTTGCTGGTCGCATTGCTGCTCACGGCAATCTCCCTGGGCGCGGCGGGCATCCCGCTGGAGACCGTGGCCAGGAGCCTGGCCGGATTCGAAGTCTCACGGCGCCATGACGCCATCATCTGGAGCATCCGCCTGCCCCAGGCCCTGGCCGCCATCGTGGCGGGCGCGGCCCTGTCCGTGTCCGGCGTGGTCATGCAGTCCATCCTGCGCAACCCGCTGGGCGCGCCCATTACCCTGGGCATCTCCCACGCCGCAGCCTTCGGGGCCGCCTTCTCGGTCATGATCCTGGGCGGCGGCATCATGTCCTCCACAGGGGCGGACGCGGTGAACATCACCAACCCGTACCTGACCACCTTCACGGCCTTTGTCTTCAGCATCCTGGCCGCCGCCGTTATCATCGGCGTGGCCCGGCTGCGAGGCACCACGCCAGAGGCCATGGTCCTGACCGGCGTGGCGCTCAGCGCGCTCTCCACCGCAGGCACCATGTTCCTGCAATACTTCGCGGACGACGTGCAGTTGGCGGCCATGGTCTTCTGGACCTTCGGCGACACCAGCCGCGCCTCCTGGTCGGAGCTGGGCATCATCACCGCCGCCGTGATCCCGGTCTCCCTCTATTTCGTGGCCAACAGCTGGAACTACAACGCCATCGACGCGGGCGACGAGACCGCCAGAGGGCTTGGCGTACGCGTGGAGCGGGTGCGCATGACCGGCATGCTGCTGGCGTCCATGCTCACCGCCGTGGTCATCGCGTTCCTGGGCATCATCGGATTCGTGGGGCTGGTGGTGCCGCACATGGTCAGGCGCGTCATCGGCTCGGACCACCGCTTCCTGATTCCGGCGTCCATCCTCGTGGGCGGGCTGCTCCTGCTTGTCTCGGACACGGTGGCCAGGCTGATCCTCGCGCCTCACGTGCTGCCGGTCTCGGTGCTGACCGCCTTCATGGGCGCGCCCGTGTTCATCTATCTCATCATCAGGGGGCAACAGCGATGATCCTTTCCGTCTCGCGTCTCGATTTCGACTACTCCGGCCACCGGGTGCTCAGCGCCGTGGACTTCGACCTTGCTCCGGGCGAACTGCTGGCCATCCTCGGCCCCAACGGAGTGGGCAAGACCACCCTGCTCAAGTGCATCAACGCCATCCACTCCCCGTCAGGCGGGACGATCATGGTGGAGGACCGCAACGTCCTGAAAATGGCACCCCACGAAATCGCCCTGAGCATTGGCTACGTGGCGCAGCGCAACGACGCCGCGCGGATGACCGTGTTCGACGCCGTGCTCATGGGCCGCAAACCCCACGTCAGTTGGAAGGTCCGTGACCATGACCTGGAGATCGTGGACTCGGCCCTGCGGCGGCTGCACATGGACCACCTCTCCCTGCGCCACATCGACCAGCTCAGCGGCGGCGAACTGCAAAAGGTAGCCCTCGCCAGGGCCATGGTGCAGGAGCCGCGCCTCATGCTCCTGGACGAACCCACCAGCGCGCTTGATCTCAAGAGCCAGGTGGATATCCTGAACCTGCTCAGGCGCATCGTCACCGAGCACCGCATCGGCGCGGTCATGACCATGCACGACCTGAACACGGCCCTGCGTTACGCGGACAAGGTCCTGTTCCTCAAGGACGGCCGCATCCACTCCACCGGCCCGGCCTGCCAGGTGACGCCCGACGTCGTCGAAGAGGTCTACGGCCTACCCGTGGACATCCACAGGGTCAGCGGACGCCTTCTGGTCGTTCCGGCGGCCTGAAACCGAAAACCCAAAGGACAACAACCATGCCCTGCACCATCCCCGAATCACTCATCTCGGAAACCATATCCTTTCACGGCCATGTCTGCCCGGGCCTGTCCATCGGCATCCGCGCCTCGGAGCTGGCCATGCGCGACGTTGGCGATCCCCGCGAAATCTCCATGGTCGCCGTGTCCGAAACCGACATGTGCGGCGTGGACGCCATCCAGTTTCTGACCGGCTGCACCTTTGGCAAAGGCAACTTCATCCACCGCGACTACGGCAAGATGGCCTTTTCCTTCTACGACCGGGACTCGGGCAAGGGCATCCGCGCCGTGCTCAACACCAAAGGCCGCGACAGCCTGTTTCCCGAGTACAGCGCCCTAGTCAATAAGGAGGCCGCAGGCAAGGCCACCGACGAGGACCGGCAGGAACTCGCCCGGATACGCATAGAACTCCAGAAGCGCATCCTGGCCATGGACCTCGACGCCCTGTTCGACGTCACGCCCGTGGACAAGGGGCTGCCCCGCCCTGCGCGCGTGCTGGAAAGCCTGGTCTGCGCCAAGTGCGGCGAGTCCGTCATGGAATCGCGCACCCGCAGGCTCGGCGGCGAAACCCTCTGCATCCCCTGCTTCACTGCCCTGGACCAGAAGTCGTAGAATTGCCTCCGGCGGCCGGGGGAAGGGGAAGAGGGAACCCTTTTGAAAAGGGCTTTCCTCTTCCCCTTCCCCCGGACCCCATCCCCTTCTCCCTCCTAAACTTTTTGCCGCTCGCTTCGCTCGAAAACGAGGGACAACCAAGTCATATTTTCTCTTCCAAAAAATGGCGGCTTGCCTTTGAGCTTGGGGTGGTTGTATAGCTCTTAAATGGGCGCTTCTCTTGGCAAACGTGTCCTCAAGTGGACTCTGCTCGGCCTGCCGTGGCTGTTGGCGTTGCTGCTGGCGGCGGGATGGGCGCTGACCGCGTGGACGCCGGGCTATCTGGAAGAGCTGGTACCCCGGATGGCGGCGGACATGGGGCTGCCCCTCACGGAATTCCATATTCGTGACGCAGGACTCTTCTCGGCGGACATCGGCCCGGTCCGACTCGGCCCAGAGGACGGCGGCGTAAGGCTGGCCAACGTGCACGTCACCTACACCCCGGCCTCACTCAAGCAGGGGCGCGTCAACGCCGTAATCCTGGACGGAGTCGTGCTGGGCTGCGCCTGGGACGGCGAAAAATTTACACTACCCGCCATGGACCTGATCCCGGCCTCCGAAGGAGGCAATGAATACAGATCCTTGCCGGAACTGCCCCTTAGCCGACTGGAAATCCGGGACTCGCGCCTGGAGTGCGCCATTGAGGGCAAAGGCTTCACCCTTCCGTTCTCCGTCACTGTCACCCCGGGCGATCGCCTTGAGTTTCAGGGCAAAGTCATCCCCCGCGACCAGACAGTACGCTTCAAAGGAACGCTGGGGCCGACCCTGGACGATCTGACGGCCAACGTCTCGGCGCAAGGGTTCCGGCTGGGTGCGCTGGCCGACCTGCTGCCCCTGCCCGTGGGCGGCGAGGCGGAACTCGTCGCGGACGCCACAGTGAACCTCGCGGACCTCGACACGCTCAAGGCCGAACTGCGGGCGACGGTGAAAACCCCTATCCTGCCCGACACCGGTGTTACTCTGGAGGAAGGAGCCACCCTGGACCTGCAGGCCACGGTTTCGGGGCAAACCGTGGACTTTTCCCTGGCTCCCGTACGGCTAAGCGCCCCCCAACCCGCAATTTTCACCATCGAATCCGGCCACGCCGAACAAAACGCGCTCAGCGTCGACGCCTCCGTGGAGACCATGGGCATACGCCTGCCTGTGTCGTTTACGGCCAAACGAAACGGCGAACAATGGGACGTCGACCTGGCTTCCTCGTCAACCGAAAGGCTGGCCCTGCAGACCGGAGGGCGGACCATCCGCCTCGCCGGGCTTGACCTCTCCCTGGCCGGAACCGCCTCGCCGGAAGCGGCGGACGTGGTGCTCAAGGCGTCCACCCGCGGCGCATCGCTGGAAGGTGTGGACGCACGAACAGGGACGGTCCGACTTTCCCTGCCACTTAAATGGCCCGCGCCAAAGCGGCATGCGGCGGGCTCCCTGTCCATCGCTAACATCCGCTACGGCAAGTACGCGGTGGGTAAAATCTCGGCCAAGCTGCGCCAGGAGGGCATGGGGCTGAGCCTGGACGGCAGTCTTGCCACCGGCCTGCTGCCCGGCCTGCGAGCGTCCCTGTCCGGCAAGGCATCCATGGAGACCAGAGAGGCGGAGTTCGCCTTTGACGTGCCAGCATACGCTCTGCCTGAGGGATTCGATCCGGCTGGCCTGGCCCCGGCCCTCAAGGACGTGGCCCTGTCCGGCAACCTCAGCGCCGAGGGCGGGCTGCACATCCGGGACGGCAACATCGACAGCCGCCTGGGAGTGTTCCTGACCGGCGGTTCCCTGGTCATGGGCAAGGAGGGCGGCACCCGAATAGACGGCATCCGTCTCTATTTCGAATCCCCGGACCTGATTGATTTCCGTAGCGCGCCCGCTCAGCTCCTGGCCTTCGACAGCCTCAGCGCCGGGCCGGTGTCCGTGGGCAAGGGCGTGGTCACCTTCCAACTGGAGCCGCGCGGCGTGGTCCTGGTGGAACGTATGGAGTTCGACTGGTGCGACGGACACGTGGCCAGCCGCGCCTTCCGTGTGGTGCCGGGGCATGAGGAGTACGACATCACCCTGTTCTGCTCCGAGCTCAAGCTCTCCAAACTCCTGGGCCAGCTCGGCCTGGCCGAGGCCAAGGGGCAGGCCGCCCTCTCGGGCGAACTGCCCGTGACATGGAAGCGCGGGAAAATTTCGTTCCACAACGGATTTTTGCACTCCACGCCGGGCGAAGGCGGCACCATCCAGGTGGAGGCAATGGAGGATTTGGTGTCAGCCATCCCCGAGGGCACGCCCCAGCGCGGACAGATCGAACTGGCCAAGGAAGCCATCAAGGATTTCGACTACAAGTGGGTGCGGATCAAGGCCGACTCCGTGGGCGATGAGCTGCTGGTGCGCCTCTCCGTGGACGGCAAGCCCGCCTCCACGCTGCCCTTCATCTACCGCCGGGAGTTCGGTGGCTTCATGCGCGTCACCGGCGACGTAAAGGGCTCCAATTTCCAGGGCTTGCGCCTGGACGTGAATTTCAGCTTACCCTTGGACCGCATTTTGCTATATAAGGATGTCATCAACATGATCGAATAGGGAGACTCGGTATGAAAAATCTGCTCACGGCGGGCCTATGCCTGACCCTGGCAATGCTCTGGGGATGCCAGACGAGCCATCGTGTCGAAGTCGCTCCGGTGGAGGTTAAACCCATCCACATCACCATCGACGTCAACGTCAAGGTGGACAAGGAGCTCGACGACTTCTTCTCGGACATCGACGACGCGGGCGCGGACAGCGCCGCAACCACGGAGGACACCAATGCCCAATAGACGATATCTCATCGCCCTGCTCGCGCTCCTGGCCTGCCTCGTGGCGACCACAGCCACGGCGGGAGGGCTCAAGGACCGCATGATCCAGCGAAAGCCCGCCATCGACGCCATGCTCGCCAAGGGCGTCATCGGCGAAAACAACGTCGGCATGCTGACAGTGCGGGGCAGCGCGGACAAGGGCGTGGTCAGCGCGGAGAACGCGGACCGCGCCAAGGTCTACGCCGCCATCGCCAAGAAGACCGGGACCACCCCGGCCGTGGTCGGCCAGCGAAGGGCGGCCAAGATAGCCCAGCAGGCCCCTCCCGGCACCTGGCTCCAACAGCCCGGTGGCCAATGGTATAAAAAGTAACCGGCAAGGCACCAGAAAATCAAAACGGGCGACGCAATGAAAACCATTGCGTTGCCCTCTTTTTGCAAATCAAGCCCCCGCGCCAAAGGTGCGAGAACGGGGATGCAAGGGGCTCACCCCCTTGGCCGCCGGAGGCGAAATCATTCGTCCATGCCGCGCAGCGGCTTTCAACTCCTGATTTCCCTCTCTCGGCCCTTCCCCAACAGGACCACTCAATGCCCCAAGCCCAGTTCGTCACGGTAACCGAAGCCGAATCCGGCCAGAAGCTGCTCCAGTACCTGGAACGCCGCCTGACCGGCGACGTGCCCCGCGCGGCCATCCAGCGATGGATACGCAAGGGACAGGTGCGCGTGGACAAGGGCCGCAAAAAGCCCTTCGACCGCATCGCCGCCGGGCAGGTGGTGCGCATCCCGCCCTACACGCCGGGCGAAAACCGGCCGGAGGTCTCCACCGCGCCGCTGGATATCGTCTACCAGGATGAACACCTGATAGCCGTGGCCAAGCCCGCCGGGCTGGCCGCACACGGCGGCGACAAGGTCGAGGACTCGGTGGCCGCTCGGCTGCGGGGCATGTTCCCGGACGCGGACTTTTCCCCCACCCTGGCCCACCGGCTGGACCGGGACACCTCGGGGCTGCTCCTGGCGGCCCGTGACTACGAGACCCTGCGCTCGCTCAACGACGCCTTTGCCTCGGGCGGCGTCGGCAAGCTCTACCTGGCCTGGGTAAAAGGCAGATGGGACGAGCCCGGCACGATCCTGCTGGAGGACCAACTGGAGAAGCGTGGCGCGCCGGGCGAGGAGACAGTGCGCACAGGCTCGGGCAAGACCGCCCTGGCCAGGGTCACCGGCCTCATCACGGGCGACGAATACAGCCTGGTGGCCGTGCGCCTGCTGACCGGGCGCACGCACCAGATCCGCGTCCAGCTCGCCTCGCGTGACCACCCGGTGGCCGGTGACCGTAAATACGGGAAAGGACGTGAACGCGGCCCCATGCGCCTGCATTGCCATGCCATGCGCGTGGGTGAACTTCCCCTCTCCCTGGCCCCGCCGTGGTCCGGCAAATGGGAAGTGCCCGAAGCGGCCCTGAACCGGTGCCCGCCCCTGCTCTCGGAGTGACGAACACGGTTCGGCTTGCGGTCACGCCCCGGAATGCGTATGTAGACATAGTCTAGAAACTCTCAGGGGGAACCCATGAAACGACATCTGACCATTCTTATGCTTCTGCTGGCCCTGGTGGGCCTCCAGGCCCTGTCCGGCTGCGCGGTCTACGACGTGGCGGTGGAAGAGCGCAACGCAGGCGACTGGGCCAACGACAAGCAGATATCCTTTTTGATAGAAAAACAGTTCCTGGAAGACGACGCCATCAAGTACCTCGACTTCGATGCGTACAGCTATTACGGCCACGTCTATCTGGTGGGCGAATATGAAAATCGCGGCCAGGTGGAGCGCGCCGTGGCCATCGCCAAGGCCACCGAGGGAGTGCGCCAGGTGACCACCTACTTCCTGCCCAAGCGGGAGGAGGACCTCTGCGGCACCACGGACAATCTGGAGATCTCCGCCACCATCCGCCAGAAGCTGATCACGGACAAGACCATCTGGTCCACGAACATCGACATCGAGATGATTCAGTGCAACGTGGTCCTGCTCGGCGTGGTGGGCGACAAGACGCAGAAAGCCAAGGCCGAGGCCTACGCCAGGGAGACCCCGGGCGTGCGCAACGTGAAATCCTACCTGACGGTCAACTGACGGGAGGGCGATGTCCTGCAGCACCGCCCATACGTTTTGTAAAGCCGCAGGCGCGGCCCTGTGCCTGATCCTGCTGCTCATGGGCGGGTGCGCGTCCAGGTCCGTGCCGCAACCCGAGTCCGAGCCCCGGCATGCCACCCGGCAAAAGGCCTCTCCGAAGGCCGCCGCCGTCATTCGCACGGCCCGCGTTCTGCTCGGCGCGCCCTACAAATGGGGCGGGACCTCCCCGAAAACGGGCTTCGACTGCTCCGGCTTCGTCTGGTTCGTCTACCATCAGAACGGGATCAACCTGCCCCGCATCTCCTGGCAGCAGTTCGGGGTGGGCGAGGCCGTTGGCTTCGAGGACATCCGCCCCGGCGACCTGCTCTTCCACAAGGTGGACAAGGGAGCCAAGTCCCTGCACGTGGGCATCGTCACGGACCGGGGAACCTTCATCCACGCCCCCAGCTCGGGCAAGCGGGTCATGGAGTCGCTCCTGAGCAACGAGTACTGGCGGACGCACTTCATTGGGGCGCGGCGACTGCTGTAGTTCACCAATTCAATTACCTGCTCAAGAAAAAAGGCCGCCTCCCCAAAGGAAGCGGCCTTTTTACTCTCGCGCGGCAATCGCTATTTCGGCATCAACGGCTTGTAGTACATGCCGATCTTGATGCGGTCCGTGGTATACTGGCTCTTGAGCTTGATCTTGAGCTTGTCGTTCTCCCAGCGATACACGTCCCAACCCGAGTCCTTCTTGGTGTCGGGCAGGCCGTACTCGTCCACGAGCAGGGAGACGACCTTCTGGACGTCCTTGGCCTTGTCGATCTCCACAATGGTGGTGTAAAGGCGGTTCTCCCGGAATCCGTAGGTCACGCGGGTGTCCTCGATCTTGGAAATGCCGCAGGCCTCCACCTTGGTCACCTTGTAGTAGCGGATGCCGTCGGCGGTGTGGGAATATTGGATCTGCTCCACGGCGGTGAGCGGCTCGCCCCACGGAATGGCGTTGCACTTCGCACTCTCGGCCATGGCGGGCAGCGCGGCCAGCAACAGCAGCAACAGGGTCGACAGACAGACAAATTTTCTCAACTCGGCCTCCTCATGGCTCATCGAAATGAATGCAATCCTCAACTTTCGGCACTGTCACGGACCCGGAAGCCGCTGTCAACCCATATCCCGCGCCTTGCCCTGGATTTCCGCTGGCCTCAAAGCCCTGAACACGGTATGTGCGAACGGTCGATACGCAATATCCAAGGAGACTCCCCATGCGGAAGATTTTCGTCCTGCTCGCCCTTGCGCTGCTGCTGCTCCCCGGCTGCGTCGCCGGGAAAAAGGTCACGCCCGTGCAACCCGCGACCAGGGTCGCCCCCAAACAACCTGCCGCCAGGGTCACGCCCGAGCAATCTGCGGCCAGAATCACCTCCGCCCACTTGGCCCAGATGGAAGTCACGCCGGTCACCACCCCGACGGTCTACAGATACGGCCCGGCCAGAGGGACCGCCCGCATGACCCTCAAAAGCGAGAGCAACGGCAACTCGGAGACTTCGATCTTCATCATGAAATATTCTGTTTCAAAGGTGGGAGACTCCCTGCTCTGGCACATATTCATCCCGGAATGGACCAGCGAAGGGGAGCACGTCAAACCCATGGTGCCCCTGGTGGACATCACCATGGACACGGATGACAGGGGCGTGGTCGGCGAGACAAAAACCACCTACCCGCTTTTTGAAGCGCTGCGCATCACCGACCCCAAGGTGTTGGCTTCCTTGAACAGGACAGCGGAAAACATCAAGCGGCTAGTTTACCCACTCCCCGAGGGGGCCATATCAAACGGTGATGTGATGATCAACGCCCAGCCCAATCTTTCCCTGGAAGCGCTCGGCCCCATCAAGGGAGCCGTGCAAAGTCGGCTTGAAGGGGAGTTTTCCAGCGACGGCAAGCGATATGTGGCGATCGCCTCGGCAAACAGACTTTCGACCTCGCTCAAGGGGGAAGACATACCCCTTTATTTCGATACGACAGGCCGGACTATTTTAGCCAAGGACAACATGGACGCGCTTTATTCCGAGGCGCAAGTTGTCTGCCGCGACGCCCTGGCGAACGAACTGGCCACGACCAAGATCATCTTTGAAAAGATTTCCGACGACCTGAACTAGCCGTTGGTCTTGGTTCCCTTGTAGGTGAAGGCTTTCTTGTCCATGGTGTAGTAGGAGCCCCGGTCGATGCCCACGGCCTTGCCGCAGGCGCACCATGCCTTGCCGTCCCGTTCGACCAGGGTGTAGACCTTGCCGATGCGGTCCTTGTGGCAGCGGTGCACTTCACCCTGCCCGATCTTGTGGTACTTCCAGAGCTTGCGGCGGCAGGCCGCGCATTTGAGCGTCAACATAGCGCCAGCCTAGCGCAAACCCGGCGCGGGCTCAAATCCCGGCAGGCCTCCCGCTCTGCTACACCCGCTCGAACTTGAGCGTGTCCACCTCGGGGAAGTCCACCAGGGTCTTGGAAATGCCCGCCTGTAGGAACGAGTCCACCCACCAGTAGATGTTGTTCTTGCGCACCTGGTCCCGAAGATGGGTCATGTGACTGCGTCGCTCTTCCCTGTCCCAGTGCAGGCAGCGATGCAGGGCCTTGGCGATTCCCTCCATGTCGTAGGGGTTGACCAGGTATGCGTCCTTCTGGAGCTGGGCCGCGGCCCCGGCGAACTCGCTGAGCACCAGCACGCCGTCTCCGCTGGTATTGCAGGCGCAATACTCCTTGGCCACCAGGTTCATGCCGTCCTTGAGCGGCGTGACCAGGGCGATGTCCGCCGCGCTGTAGTAGGCTACCAGCTCGTCGTGGGGAAAGCTGCGGTAATGGTAATGGACCGGCACCCAGCCCGGAAAGGAGAACTCGCCGTTGACCCTGCCCACCAGTTGCTCGATCTCGGTCCGCAGCTCCTTGTACTCGTCCACCTCCTCGCGGCTGGGCACCGCGATCTGGACGAAGTTCACATTCCCCTTGAGTTCCGGGAACTGCCGCAGCAGGGTCTGGAAGGAGCGGATGCGCTCGGGAATGCCCTTGGTGTAGTCCAGTCGATCGACGCCCAGGATTATCTTCCGGTGCCGGAGCGCCTCCTTGATGGAGAAAGTCTGCTGCTCGACCTCGGGCCGCTCGGCCATCTCGGAAAACTGGTTGTAGTCGATGGAGATGGGGAAGGCTCCCAGGCGGAACTGGCGGTTGCCCAGGTCCATGGTGACCACCGCGCCCCGGCCCTGAACGCGGGCCTCTGGCATCAGCCGCCGGAGGCAGGCCGAGAAGTTGCGCCGGTCCTGCATGGTCTGGAACCCGACCAGATCAAACTCGGTCAGGGCCTGGATGACCTTCCAGCGCCACGGCAGCTTCATGAAGATGTCCGGGGTGGGAAACGGGATGTGCAGGAAGAAGCCGGTTCGCCGCTTGACCCCCATGCTCTTGAGGAAAAACGCCTGGTGCATGAGGTGATAGTCCTGAATCCAGATGTAGTCGTCGCTGTTGGTCTTGCGCGCGACCATCTCGGCGAACTTGAAATTCACGTCCAGGTACATGCGCCAGTAGCGGGGATGAAAGCGGCAGCGGGACTGAAGATCGTGAAACAGTGGCCAGATGATCTCGTTGGAAAAACCGAAGTAGTAGCCGTCCACCTCTTCCGGGGTCAGGGGGACGGTATAGAGGTCGTAGCCCGCCTTGGAGGAGAAGTCCGCCAGCAGGGAATCCACGTCCAGATTGGGGTCCGAGGAGCCGGACCAGCCGATCCAGACGCCGCCACGGTTCTTGAGCACCGGGGCCAGAGCCGTGACAAGGCCGCCAGCACCCGCCTTGACCTCCCATCCGTCGTCCGTCTTCTTGAGCGCCGCCGGAAGGCGGTTGGACACTACCACGAGCCTCTGTTGCTGGAACGCCATCACCAACTCCTGCTTCTCATTGATTTTTTTCTCTATTACTCCTTTGTTACCGGGGTTTCGCCACTATTTCAAGGGAAGGCCGGTAAAGGTACGGAAAAATGTGACCCGAACCGGTTGACACTGCGCGGAGGAGTCTTATCTCTGTCGGCAGTCAAGCAGAATGCCCGCCCCAAGGCGGGACACTTTTATCATAAGGAGAGAACAATGGGTTTGAAACCGCTCAATGACCGCGTCATCGTCAAGAGGAAGGACCAGGAAGAAAAGACCTCCGGGGGCATCTACATCCCGGATTCCGCCAAGGAAAAGCCCCAGGCCGGTGAAGTCGTGGCCGCAGGCCCCGAGTGCAAGACCGTCAAGGACGGCGACGCCGTGCTGTTCGCCAAGTACGCCGGCAGCGAATTTTCCGTGGATGGCGACGAGTTGATCATCATGCGCGAGGACGACATCCTCGGCGTGTTCGCCTAAACGGCAAGACCCTGCCGGACCGACCGGAATAACGGGTCCGGCCATTCCCCGACAACCAATTCGCTAGAGGATTTTCATACAATGGCAAAAGCAATCGATTACAAGGCTGTCGCCCGCGAGGGCATGCAGAAAGGCGTCAACATCCTGGCCGACGCCGTCAAGGTCACCCTTGGCCCCAAGGGCCGCAACGTCATGCTGGAAAAGACCTGGGGCGCTCCCCAGGTGACCAAGGACGGCGTGACCGTCGCCGAGAAGATCGACCTCGAGGACAAGCTCGAGAACATGGGCGCCCAGATGGTCAAGGAAGTCGCTTCCAAGACCAACGAGATCGCCGGTGACGGCACCACCACCGCCACCATCCTTTCCCAGGCCATCTTCAACGAGGGCGTGAAGCTGCTGGCCGCCGGCCGTAACCCCATGTCCATCAAGCGCGGCATCGACCTCGCCGTGGAAAACGTGGTAGCCGAGCTGGAGAAGCTGGCCAAGCCTGTGAAGAAGAGCTCCGAGATCGCCCAGGTCGGCGCCATCTCCGCCAACAACGACGCCGCCATCGGCGAGATCCTGGCCGTGGCCGTGGACAAGGTCGGCAACAACGGCGTCATCACTGTCGAAGAGTCCCAAGGCCTGTCCATCGAACTGGACGTGGTCGAAGGCATGCAGTGGGACAACGGTTGGCTCTCCCCCTATTTCGTCACTGATCAGGACAAGCAGGAAGCGGTCTTCGAAAACCCGTTCATCCTCCTGTCCGAAGGCAAGATTTCCAACATCAAGCCCCTGGTGCCCATCCTGGAGGCCGTAGCCAAGGCCGGTCGCCCCCTGCTGGTCATCGCCGAGACCGTTGAGAACGAGGCCCTGGCCGGCCTGACCATCAACGCCATGCGCGGCGCCCTCAAGGTCTGCGCAGTCAAGGCCCCCGGATTCGGCGATCGCCGCAAGGAAATGATCCGTGACATCGGCATCATGACCGGCGCGGGCGTGGTTTCCGAGGACACCGCCGTGACCCTGGAATCCATCCGCCCCGAAGACTTCGGCACCGCCAAGAAGGTCGTTATCTCCAAGAAGAACACCCTCATCGTGGGCGGCGCAGGCGACAAGGAAGCCATCGACCGCCGCTGCGAGGAGATCAGCAACATGGCTGCCAACGCCACCAGCGAGTACGACCGCGAAAAGCTGCAGGAACGCCTGGCCAAGCTGGTCGGCGGCGTTGCCGTGGTCAAGGTCGGCGCTCCCACCGAAGTGGAGATGAAGGAGCGCAAGGACCGCGTGGAAGACGCCCTGAACGCCACCCGCGCCGCCGTTGACGAAGGCATCGTGCCCGGCGGCGGCACCGCCCTGGTGCGCGCCGGCAAGGGCCTGGCCAAGCTCAAGGGTGCCAACGACACCGAGCAGGCCGGCATCGCCATCATCGCCCGGGCCATTGAGGAGCCCCTCCGCCAGATCGCCAACAACTGCGGCCTGGAAGGCACCGTGGTGGTGGAAAAGGTCAAGAACCTCAAGGGCGCCAACGGCTTCAATGCCGCCACCGGCGAGTACGTCGACCTAGTCAAGGAAGGCGTCATCGATCCCAAGAAGGTGACCCGTATCGCCCTGCAGAACGCCGCCTCGGTCTCCTCCATGCTGCTGACCACCGAGTGCGCCATCTCCGAAGCCGTCGAAGAAGACGACTAGCCTCGAATTAAATACGATATGCCAAGGGGCCGGACGGTGACGTCCGGCCCCTTTTTTCATGCTTTAATAGCCTCCGGCGGCCGGGGGAAGGGGAGGAAAAACCCTTTGTAAAGGGTTCTTTCCTCCCCTTCCCCCGGACCCCCATCCCCTCCTTTTCCTAAACTTTTTATGTCGCTTCGCTCAGAATTGTGCGTGAGGGGACATTGACGAGTTCTTTGGATCCGGACTTGAGCCCTGGAGAGATCCATTGCCGCCTTGAGCAAAAGAGGGTACCCGAAGACATGTCATTTTTTTCCAGGCTGGTCCCGCCCTCCCGCAAGGGGGAGAATAATTTCAAGCGAGCCCGCGCCGCCGAGTTGCGCCGCGATTTCGACAAGGCGCAAGCGTATTTCAGCGCCGCCGCCGGAGCCTTTGACGACCATTTCGCTCGGCTGAAAGACAAGGGCAAGGCTCCGAGGGCGTCGCACCTGGCCATGGCAGGAATCTGCTACACGAAGCTCGGGCGCAACGAGGATGCGATCACGATCCTTGAGCAATGCCTCGCCATAAAGGATGTCCCGGACGCCTATCTGCACGCGGGATACGCCGCCGCCAAGCTCGGCGACGCTGACCGGGCTGTGGACTACTGGGATCGATATCCCCAGTGGGCGGAGCAGCGCATCGTGGCCAAAGCCCTGAAGGAACAGGTCCAGGCTCTCCGCGAGGAAAAGATCTCCCTCCAGGCCGCCTGCGAGGCGGTGGCCCACGCCGTCCATCAACAGGACAAGCACAACGCCGGAGTCCGTCTCATGCGGCGCGGCAAAAAGGAATATCCGCCCCACCGGGGATATTGAACCTCCCCACGCCTAGTACTGCACGAAATCGTCCTCCCCGGCGGGGAGCGCCGCAGTATTCCCTGTGACTACTACCCGATTCACTTCCGGCTCCGTCCCCACCTGGAAATAGCGCATGGCGTCCTGCAGGGCGGCGGCCTGGCTGGCCAACTCCTCGGACGTGGAGGCCATCTCCTCCGAGGCCATGGCGTTCTGCTGGATCACGGTGTCCAGTTGGCTCATGGCTCGCTCGATCTGGGAGACGCCGTGATTCTGCTCGGCGCAGACCTGGGCCACGCCCTTGATCAGCTCGGCGGTCCGGGCGATCTCCGGGGCCAGCCGCTGGAAAAGGTCGCCGGTCTCCTCGGCAACGGCCACGCTGGAGGCGGAGAGCTCACTGATCTCCTGGGCCGTGATGCCGCTGCGCTCGGCCAGCTTGCGCACCTCGGCGGCGACCACCGCGAACCCCTTGCCCTGCTCGCCAGCCCTGGCCGCCTCGATGGCCGCATTGAGGGCCAGCAGGTTGGTCTGCCGGGCTATCTCCTCGATGAAGACGATCTTGTCTGCGATCTGCCGCATGGCGTCCACGGTACGTCGTACTGAAGACTCGCCTGACTGGATGTCGTTGCGGGAAGTGTCCGCGATGCGGCTCGTCTCCTCGGCGTTCTCCGCGTTCTTGCGGATGGAGCCGACGATCTCCACCAATGAGGCCGACACCTCTTCCACAGAAGCCGCCTGCTCCACGGAGGACTGCGACAGCGTTTCCGAGGAAGCGGACAGTTCCTCGCTGCCTGCGGCCACATTGTCGGTGGCGGACTGGACCTCGCCCACAACCTTCTTCAGGTTGTCCGCCATCCCGAACATGGATTTAAGAATGCCCATGGCCCTGGCCGCGTCCGTTCCATCGGCAATACTCAGGTCCCCGTCTGAGACCCTTGTAGCGACTGCGGCGATATCCACGGGCTCACCACCGATGGTATTGGTCACAGACTTGGAGCCGAATATTCCGGCCCCCACTCCCAACAGGGCAAGGACCGCCGCAACGCCCAGGACCATGAGGATCATGCTCTTGACCGTCGCATCCAGGGAGGCCTGCTTGGCGGCCACGGCCGCGTCGATACTGTCGATGTAGACTCCCATGCCCACTACCCATCCCCAGGGTTTGAACAGCTTGACGTAGGAGAGCTTGGGAAACGAGCCGGACTCGCCCGGCTTGCTCCAGTTGTAACGAACATACCCCTGACCCTGCTCCCGGGCGACCTGTGTCATCTCGGCAAAGAGCCTCTTGCCGCTGGCATCCTGTATCCCCCCGATATCCTTACCGTCGAGATCCGGGTTGGTCGGATGCATGACCATCTTGGGCGTAAGGTCATTGATCCAGAAATAGTTGCCGTCGCTCAGGCGCATCTTGGCCACCTGACGCAGGGCCTCGGCCTGCATCTCGGGCTCGATGTCCTCAAGCCATGAACCCGTGCCGATGATCCAGCCCGCTTCGGGCAGAAGGCGGACATAGGTAATCTTGAGTTTGGCTTCGGTCTCGCCCGGCTTGGGCCACCAGTAGGAGACCATGCCGGCGCCGTCCTTCCTGGCCACTCCGGTCATGGTCCCGAAGATCATGGTGCCCTTGATATCCTTGAGACTGCTCATGTCCTTGCCAACCAGGGCATCCGAGGGGTGGACAAGCACCACGTCATCCAGATCGTGCACCCAGACATAGTTGTCCCCGTCGTACCTGGCAGGCAGCACGATTTTCTCCAGGCCCCGGACAAGTTCTTCGCGCGATGCACCTTTGTGTTCCTGATAATAGGCCTCGACCTGTCCGTAGACCGCGTCGACTACGCGCTCCAGATCTTTCTTCTTGGCCTTCTTCAGGGCTGCCACGTCCTGGGATCGATCATAGAAACTCTCCACGGTGCCACTGGCCATCTGGACCAGGTCCATGAGCCGCTGTTTTTCCTCCTCCAGCGCCTCCCGCCGGAATGTCTCCATCTCATTTTCCGCATAGTCGGCTATCTGCTGCACGAATATCGAACTGAGCGCAATGATGGCCACCACAACCGTCACAACCTGCATCAACATCAACTTCGTCCTGAGCTTCATACTGCAATTCCTCCCCGAATAACATCCGAACCCATAAAAAGTGGAACCGATACGATTCCATTTTTCCTGCTACATTATAGATGAGACAAAGGTAACCCTATTAGTGAAATTTATAATGAACTCAATCATGGAACACGCGGTCTGGCCCGCCGGGCCAACGGAAAGGGCGGATTGAAAAGAAAAACGGATGCATGTACCTTCTGGCTGTCCATGTAACAATATCCGCCCCGGAGGGACCATGCACCGGATCATCGCCATCACCGCCCTACTTATCTTTCTGACCGCAACGCCAGCAATGGCCGACCGGACAGTGGTTGGCACGGGCGACCCGACCATGGACGTGCGGAATGTCCAGGCGGCGGTGAAAGAAGGCGGCCAGATTCTCCTGCGCGGCAGGTTCAATTTCGGTCAGGACGGACGGGTGAACATCACCAAATCCGTACGTATCCTGGGCGAACGGGACGGTTCGGGCGACCCCAAAACCCGAATCACCGGCGGCTTCTGGACCTTCTACTCCCCCCTGCCGGTAAAGGATGCACCCCCGGCCTCAACCGGACCGATCATCGCGATCCACGACATCCACTTCGACGGAGCCAAGGGCACTCCCCTGCATTTCCCGCTCGTGGGAGGCCTGGATGTGCGCGGTTGCCTGGTAACCGATGTTGCCCCACAGGAGATCAACATCACCTGGAACGACGGGGAAACCCTGCTTTTCCAGGCGGGCATCGTGGTGGGCAACCGTCTGGACAGTCCTAAACGGCGCATCAAGCGGGCAGCCACCGGCACCCTGACCGTCGCTGACAACCGCTTCTTCATGGAGACGGCCAAACCAGACCGCACCGCCGGGTACGGAATCATGGCGGACTGGACCTGGGGTGCCGACCTCAAGCTGACCGGCAACATCATCCACCGCGCCTCGCGCAACGGCATCGAGGCCCTGGACAACACCCTCGGGCCCAAGGGCGAAGGCTCCATCGCCATCGATCGCAACCGAATCATCACGGCCGAAGAGGGCATCCCATACCCGCACAAGTACGGCCCCAACGGCATCGTGGCCGGGTGGTACTTCAGCACAACAGGCGGCGTGGAGTTCTCCAAGAACAACCGGATCACGCTCAATGGTAACCGGATCGAGGGGCGGGGCGACCTGTCCACGGGCATGCTGCTCTACTCCAATGACGTCGTGGCCACCTGCAACGACATCATAATGGCCGGAGGTAGCCAGGCCAGGGGTATCGTCCAGACAGGATCACGAGGCTTCTTCGCAAACAACCGAGTCCGTGGAGAAGCGCGCTACGCCATCTGGTGCCACCCCTTCGAAGCGCTCAAGGCCTCGGCCAACACCTTTGCCTGGACAGACCTGAACGACTTCACCGGCGTCAAAGGCCAGGTCCTGCTGGCCGGAACGGTCAATGTGATCATAGGCCGGGTCCCGGCACTCGTGGATAAGGGAAAAGGCAACCGGGTGGTTGAGACCAAGCCCTGCGCCCTGCCCGAGGCCGATCCCGAAGGCGATGCCTGGGAGCCCGTCTCCACACAATAGGCCCGGCCCGAACCATACTCTTCCCAAAGGCATATTGAACACCTTCCACTGCGAAGGGTGTTCCCCCGAGAGGGAAGGCGCTTTAGACAATTCTTAGAAAGAGCATATTATTTCAGCAAGTTGTCTGAACTCCATCCCGGAAAGAATCCGGGTTGACAGCGTGTACTTTCCTCCGTATTAATTGAAAACGATTTTCAACTTCAATTAAAACATGGGGAGAATGCCATGTGCGCAGCATTGGTGGGCGGAATGGATCGGCTCAAACGGGATTACATGAACGAGGCAAAGAAAAACGGCGTCAAACTCAAATGCTACACCGGCAAGGAACGGAAGATTTCAGGCACGCTGGGCAAGGTCGATTTCGTGGTCCTGTTCACAAACAAGGTCTCGCACAAGGCGCGCAAGGATGTCCTGGCTGCTGTCCGCGGTACGGACACGCCAGTTATCATGCGCCACTCCTGCGGGGTCAGTTCCCTCAGGGAATGCCTGGACGAAGCCGGGGCGTGAAGCCGCCAGGGCGCACCCCTGTGGATCACTCCGCCTGGGCCTGCCAGTCTTTGACCAGGTTGATGACCTTCTGCGTCAGGGAGTTAAACTCGGGCTTGGTGATCTGGGCGTCGGCCATGACGGCCTTTCCCTTGTGCAGCACGGAGTTGGAAATGAGCGAGGAGAACAACGCCACGGGAAGGACCTTGAGCACCGGGTCTTCCTTGATGCGTCGAGTCAGGGTGTAGCCGTCCATCTTCGGCATTTCCACGTCGGAGACCACTACGTCCAGATAATCCAAGGGGCTCTTGCCCTCGGCGGTGGCCTTCGCCTTGATATCCTCCAGCTTGCCCCATGCCTGGGCGCCGTCGCCCACCAGTTCGGTCTCGAAATTGGCGTTGCTGAAGTTGGTTCGCAGCAGTTCCCGAACGGAAGTGGAATCATCAGCGATCAAGGCCCGGTACCGTTCGTCCGAGACCACATCGGAGAGGTTTCCCCGTGTCTGCCCGGACTCGTCCAGATCAGCCAGGACCTGCTCCAGGTCGAGCATGAGCACGAACCGGTCCCGAATCTTGATCGTCCCGGTGATGCAGTTCGTTTCCATGCTGGAAAAGTAGCGGTTGGGCGGCTCCACGTCGGCCCAGTTAATGCGGTGGATCTGGGTGACCCCGGAAACCAGGAACCCGGTGATCATGCCGTTGAACTCGGTAACGATGATCGGTTCGTTGACCTCCTTGCCCCGCGCAATACTCAGCCAGATGGAGAGATCGACCACGGGAAGAATCAGGTCCCGCAGGGGGATCGTTCCCAAAAAGCTCGGATGGGCCGCCGCCTCGGACCCGGTCAGTCCCTCGGGGGCTTCGACCACTTCCAGAACCTTGGCCACGTTGACGCCGAAATAATGGGTCTCGACCTTGTCCCCGACCGTTTCATTGATGAAGAACTCAATTATCTCAAGTTCATTCGTTCCGGTCTCCAACAAAATTTCCTGTTCGCTCATAGTCCCTCCTTGGTCCGACGCGGCCATCTGTAGATCCTATACCATCACACTGATTCGAGATGAATGATTTTTTCCGTCTTGCCTCAAACAAGACAAAACAGCCGTCCCGGCCTGGCCGGAACGGCTGCTCTCATGCAATGGATTCGAAAGGCCTATGATGTCGCTGCGTCAGCGCAGTCGGCCTCGGCCAGGCTCAGGGTTTCCCACTGAACCGGCTCCTCGTGCTTGACCGGTTTCTTGAGCGTGGCACCCAGGACCTCGTCCCAGTGAACCGGAGAGACTCCCACGCGCGGGCTTCGGGTGGCGAGGTCCGCCTCGGTGAGTACATGCCCGGCAGGAAGATCGCGCGAAAAAACGATGCATTTGCGCAGCTTCTTCGCCGCGGCCTGCTCATCGGGGAAGACCACCTTGCCCTTGACCTGCATGGCGCGCTCCACTTCGCGGATCATGCCCACCATCAGGGCCAGTTCGGCAGGCTCGAGGGAGGCCTGATGATCGGTGCCCTTGAGGGTTTTGTCGAGAGTGAAATGCCGCTCCACCACGCAGGCAGCCAGTGCGGCCGCGCCCACACTGGGGCCGATTCCCTGCTCGTGGCCTGAATAGCCAACGGGCAGCCCGTAGCGCTCCCTGAGCCCGTCCATGACGGGCAGCCCGATCTGTTCCTCGGGGCAGGGGTAACAGGAATTGCAGTGAAGCAGGATCACCTGGTCATGAAAATGTCGGATTTCGGCCAGGGCGACGTCGATGTCCTCCAGGGAACTCATGCCTGTGGAGAGGATGATCGGAATCCGGGCCTCGGCGTACTTGCGGACCAGGGGAACGTTGACCAGGTCGGCGGAGCAGATCTTCAGCAGCTCCACGTCCAGCGCGAGTATCTGTTTCAGGCTTGGCTCGTCCCAGGCCGAGGCAAAGAAAACCAGGCCTCGGGATTCGCTGTACTCCTTGAGCTCGGCCATCTGCTCGATGGAAAGCTCCAAGGCGTTGCGATGCTCGCCATAGGTGGGTCCGAAACTGTTGCGCCCGGTGTACGGCGCGGCACGGCCCTCCCGGGTGAGGAGCGCCTCCATGTCCCGTTTCTGGAACTTGACGGCCTGGGCTCCGGCTGCGGCGGCCTCGTCGATCATTTGCTTGGCCACGTCGAATTCACCCTGATGGTTGTTGCCGATTTCGGCAACGATGAAGCAGGGATGGCCCTGTCCGATGGTGACGCCTGAGCGGAGCGTAATGGTCTCGATCTGTTTCATAATCAAAATCTCACGATTTGAAATCCGCGCTTTTCGGAATACGGCTTGAGTTGCTCGTAAATTTCGGCCTGCTTGCCGAACGAGGTGATGACCACGGCGTCGCAGTCGACCTGGTCCATGACGTGCGGTGCAGAGACCACATGTCCGTTGAAAAGCTGTCCCTGTTTCCTGGGATCGTTGTCCAGAAGAATCATGATCTGAAAGTCGGTCTCCCGCAGGGCCGAGAGCACCACCTCGCAGGTCTCGGAAGCGCCGAACAGGGCCAGACGGGTCTTGCCCTCCGCCATGAGCGGGCTAAGACGTTCCAGGACGAAATCCTTGATGGTGGTGTACAGCCTGACCGTCTCCGAGGAATAGTCGGAAAACATCTCGCGCCGGGACTGCCGCCCCTGGTCGGTCAGGGTATAGCGGTAGCTCTTGCCGTTGACGGGCAGGAACTCCACCAGACCGTTCTCCTGCAGATGCTTCAGGTACTGGTTGACCATGGCCCCCGAAAGATTGAGCCGCTTTCCGAGCTCGAACTGGGAGAGGCTGGAGTCGCGGGTCAGCGCCTCAAGTATGGCAAGCACGCGAGTCGACTTGCTCGGCTTGAGATACAGCCCGTCCGTGATCAACATACCCTGACTTCCCTTTGCAGCTAACTGTGGCATTGAAACTCTCGTCCATTCGCTCGGTCAATGATTCATCCGGGTTACAGGACGGTTCCGGCGCTGAGTGTATCACCCTAGTCGCGCACCGCAACCCTGTCAACCGGCCCCCTGTCAACATTTCTCCAGCATTCCGGACTGTTCCCGTCCGGGACCCTTCAGGCGAAAATCGTTGACACACTAAATAATCGGCGCTTTTCGTCTATTTCTTTAGCGAAAGGCAACTTTTTCCTTTTGCGCCGACCTCCAGGTGCTTGCAATATGCCAGCCAAGTATGATGAAGCTATCGCTGTCGTGCATCGCATTTTCCTCAACACTCTAATAAACTTGCATTTTCACAGAGCAAGACCTTTTTGAGCCGACTGGCCGCACCCCATGCTTCTTGCCCCGAACGTCAAAAAAATGTCCGGGCCGGGCCGGGCTTCCCGTCCCGGTTGACCCGGCAAGCCGCCTATTATACGTTCTGCGCGCACTTTTGCCGTCCAACCATAGAGCCTCCGAGGAAATTTCATGGAGCAGATTCCCCGCCCCTGGCTGAACGCATACGACCCCGAAGTTCCGGCCACCATTGACTACGAAAAGGTCCCCCTGTTCCGCTTTTTGGACCGGGCTGCGCACAAGTGGCCGAATCGCAAGGCCATCGTCTTCAAGAACTGGTCGGTCTCCTACGCCAAACTCAAGACAATGAGCGAAGTCTTCGCCGCGAACCTCAAGGCGGCGGGCATCCGCAAGGGCGATAGGGTCGCGCTGATGCTGCCCAACCTGCCGCAGACCATCGTGGCCTTCTGGGGCGTAATCCGGGCCGGGGCCATCGGCGTGCTGACCAATCCGCTGTATATGGAGACGGAAATCGTCCACCAGTTCAACGACGCGGGCGTGCGCTGCTGCATCACCCTGGACCTACTCTGGCCCAAGCTTGAAAAGCTGCGCGATGCCATCCCGGTGGAAAAATTCTACGTTACGACCATCGGCGAGGGACTGAAATTCCCGCTCAACGTTCTGTACAAGCTCCAGGCCAAAAAAGCGGGAACCACGCCGAAGATCCCTTATGACGGAAAGGAAGTGCTTCCCTTCAAGCTCCTGCTGAAAGGCCGCAGCAAATTTACCGAGGAAAAGATCGTCGCCGAGGACACAGCCCTGCTCCAGTACACGGGCGGGACCACAGGCGTGGCCAAGGGGTGCGTGCTCACCCACTTCAACCTCGGCGCCAATCTCCAGCAGTGCCAGTCCATGATCCATTCCCTTGGCAGACAGCGGGAGACATTCCTCGGCATTCTGCCCTATTTCCATATATATGGGCTGACCACCTGCCTGACCTGGCCCACAAGCATGGGAGCCACCTTGGCGCCCTTTCCGCGCTACGTGCCCCTGGACGTGCTCAAGGGCATCCACAAGCTCAAGCCCACGGTGTTCCCGGGAGCGCCCGCGGTCTACATCTCGCTGTTGCAGCAAAAGGACGTCGACAAGTACGACATCTCCTCCATCAACGTCTGCGTGTCGGGCTCCGCGCCCATGCCCGTAGAGTACATGGAGCAGTTTGAGAAGCGCACCGGCACGGCCATCTCCGAGGGCTACGGTCTGACCGAGGCCTCCCCGGTGACCCACTTCAACCCGCTTCACGGCGTACGCAAGAGCGGCTCCATCGGCCTGCCCTTCCCGGACACGGACGCCAAGGTCGTGGACATGGACGTGGGTGGCGAGGCGCTGCCGCCGGGCAAGCTGGGAGAGCTGGCCGTGCGGGGGCCGCAAGTCATGAAGGAGTACTACAACCGTCCCGACGCTACTGCCGACGTGTTGCGCAACGGCTGGCTCTATACCGGCGACATCGCCTACATGGACGAGGAAGGCTACTTTTTCATCGTGGACCGCAAGAAGGATTTGATCATTTCAGGCGGCTACAATATTTATCCGAGAGAAATAGACGAAGTCCTGCATGCCCACCCCAAGATCGACGAGGCCGTGAGCGTGGGCATTCCCCACGAAGCGCGCGGCGAGATCGTCAAGGCATATGTGGTTGTCAAGGAAGGCGAAACCCTGACACGCAGCGACGTCATCGCCTACTGCAGGGAGAAGCTGGCCAACTACAAGGTCCCCCGGAGGGTGGAGTTCCGCAGAGAACTGCCCAAGACCATGGTCGGCAAGGTCCTGCGCCGCGCCCTGCGCGACGAAGAAGTAGCCAAGATGCAGAAAAAGAAGAGCAAACGCCCCCAGCCGGAAGGTAACGATGAACGCTAAATACACTTGCAAATATCGCGGGGAAGTCTGCCGCGAAGACCGGGAGAGACAAAACGGACACCGTGCCGTGACCCTGTGGTTTACGGGCCTCTCTGGCGCGGGGAAATCGACCATCGCCCACGCGGTGGAAAAGAGGCTCTTCGACAGCGGGGTCAAGGTCTACACCTTTGACGGCGACAACGTCCGACACGGACTCTGCGGCGATCTTTCGTTCTCTCCCGAAGACCGCAAGGAGAACATTCGTCGAATCGGCGAAATGACCAAGCTCTTCATGGATGCAGGCACCATCTGCCTCTGCGCTTTCATCACCCCGCGCCACGAGGTGCAGCGGCAACTTCGCGAAGCACACGCCGATGGAGACTTCCACCTCATTCACGTGGACTGCCCGGTGGAGGTCTGCGAATCCCGCGACGTCAAGGGCTACTACAAGCTGGCCCGAGAAGGGAAAATCAAGAACTACACCGGAATCAGCGCCCCCTATGAGGCCCCCCAAAACCCCGACCTCCGTCTGGACTCCGACAAGGAGACCTTGGAAGCCTGCGTCGAGCAGGTCATGACTTTTCTCAAGACAAGAATCGCGTTGTAGCGCCCTTCTTCCTCCACTCAGTCATTTCCGGCGGCGCGCCTTCCTAGCGGAGGCGCGCCGCCAATCGTTTTCCACACAAGAGGGTCTGCCCCATGGTTTCGGCCATGATTTGCCCATACCGTCAGCCGACGATTCTTTGGTTTTTGTCAAAAACTCGGCCCGCACCCCGTCGATTTTACCGCTTTGAAATAACATTTATGAAAAAACACTTTCGTATAAAAAGAAATTTCGACGATTATTCGTATGCCAGAATGGCGTAAACACGAAATTAATTCAAACAAACAGCGATATTTGCAAAAATGTATTGGCCGAAACCCCTTTTCTCCACGCTCTATTTTGTGTATGAATCAGGCTTGTCAACACCATTGGTCAAACCCATTGGTCAGGCCCACTGGTCATCATAATTCCTATGAGAGGAGGAACTACATGAAAGGAAGTTATCGCAACTTCGGTGTACTGGCTCTGGCGCTCATGTTGAGCGTGCTCATTTCCGTCCCGGCCCTGGCCGCCGACGCCATCAAAATCGGTTTCAACCTGCCCCTGACCGGCGATATCCCGGAAGTCGGCGAAGGCTCCAAGAATGCCGCCGAGATGTACCTCAAGGACATCAACGGCAAGGGCGGTCTGGAAATCGCCGGCAAGAAATACCCCCTGGAATTCGTCTACATGGACAACGAGTCCAAGGCTGAATCCGCGGTCAACGTCGCCCTGAAGCTCATCGAGCAGGAAGAAGTCGTGGCCATCATCGGCCCCAACTCCTCCAAGCAGGCCGTGCCCGCCGGTGGTACCTGCAACGACAACCGCACCCCGATGATCACCCCCTGGTCCACCAACCCGGACACCACCAAGGATCGTCCCTGGGTCTTCCGCGCCGCCTTCCTGGATCCGTTCCAGGGCCCGGTCGTCGCTGATTTCGCCGCCCAGAAGTTCGGTGCCAAGACCGCTGCCGTGATCTTCGACATCTCCAACGACTACTCCAAGGGCCTGGCTGAGATCTTCAAGTCCTCCTGGGAGAAGAAGGGCCTCGGCCCGGTCGTGGCCTTCGAGTCCCACGGCACCAAGGACCAGGACTTCTCCGCTCAGCTGACCAAGGTCATCTCCGCCAACCCCGACTTCATCTTCGTTCCCGACAACTACAACCAGGTCGCCCTCATCGTGCAGCAGGCTCATGACCTCGGCTACAAGGGCCACTTCATGGGTTCCGATGCCTGGGGCACCCCCGACCTGATCAAGCTCTGCGGTGAAGACTGCTACGGCCAGTACTTCTCCACCCACTACGCCGCCGCCGGTGCCAAGGGCGCCACCAAGGTCTTCATCGACCGCTACAAGGAAGCCTACGGCGACGTCCCGGCTGACTACGCCGCCCTGACCTGGGACTCCATCGGTCTCCTGGTCCAGGCCATCCAGAACGCCGGCAAGGTCGAGAGCAACCCGCGCAAGATGCGCACGGCCATCCGCGAGGGCCTGGCCGCCATCAAGTCCTTTGACGGCATCACCGGCTCCTCCAAGTTCGACGAGCAGGGCGACCCGATCAAGTGCGCCGTGGTCGTCAAGATCTCCGACAAGGGCGAGTTCGTCTTCGAACAGTCCGTCTGCCCGTAAGCTGGCGAGATCGCAAAACAACGGGGCGGGGGCCGCAGGGTCCCCGCCCTTTTAATAGCATATTGGCTTCGTCCGCCCGGCATGGTGGTGTGCACGCAGGGCACGACGAAGTGAGGGGAAACAACCATTTGACCGATTGCCTGGGAGCGGCGGACACGGTCCAACATCACTTTTTCAATCCTCCGCGCCCGCAATCCGATCAGGAAGAACTATCGTGGACTTTATCATCCAAAATATATTGAACGCGCTCCAGTGGGGCAGCTTCTACGCACTCATCGCGTTGGGCTACACCCTGGTCTACGGCGTTCTGCGACTCATCAACTTCGCCCATGGAGACATCTTCATGGTGGGCGCGTACATCGCCTTTTTCGTGGCCGGGTTCCTGCTCGGTCCCGCCATCGGCCTGTCGCCGCTCATGACCTTCGCCCTGGCCATCCCGCTGACCATGTTCCTGACCGCCTGCGTGGGCGTGTTCCTGGAGCGCGTGGCATACCGCCCGCTGCGCAGAAAGGGGGCGCACAGGCTCTACGTGGTCATCACCGCGCTCATGTGCGGGCTGATCCTCGAATACTCCAACCTGGCAGTGCTCGGCGCAAGCCGCCTCAAGTTCCCGGAGCTGGTGGAAAAGACCGTCTGGCATTTCGGCGGCGTGACCCTGACCAACCTCAAGGTCATTGTCATCGTGGCCGCGGTGGCCGTCTTCGCCTTCCTGAACTTCATCGTCACCAAGACCAAGATCGGCATGGCCATGCGCGGCATCTCCTACGATAAATTTGCCATCCCGCTCATGGGCATTCCCATCGACCAGATCATCGTCTTCACCTTCATTCTCGGCTCCGGCTTCGCCGGACTGGCCGGCCTGCTGTTCGCCATGTCCTACCCGGTCCTGGAGCCCTTCATGGGCATGCTCATCGGCTGGAAGGCGTTCATCGCGGCGGTGGTCGGCGGCATCGGCGACATTCGCGGCGCCTTCTACGGCGGGTTCCTGCTCGGCTTCATCGAGGTCGGCGTGGTCACGGTCTTCCCGTCCACCTACCGCGACCTGTTCGCCTTCACCATTCTGCTGATCATTCTCTGGATCAAGCCAACCGGATTGTTCGGCATGCCGCAATCCACGAAGATCTAGGGGGCGAGTCATGCGAAAATACACTCTCAACGTGCTCATGGCGGCCCTGGCCGTGGTCCTGCTGCTCATGGCCCAGTACCACGTCATCGACAACTACATCCAGGCCGTGGTCATGTTCGTGGGCATCAACATCATGATGTCCACCTCCCTGAACCTGGTCAACGGCAACATGGGTGAGTTCACCTGCGGCCACGCGGCTTTCATGTGCGTGGGCGCCTACGTGGCCTCCATCCTGTCGGTGCTCTGCTTCGGCTCCAAGTTCGGCGATCCCCTGTTCCCCGAGTCCATGGCCATCTTCGTCTTCCCGGTCATCGTGATCATCGGCGGCATCGTGGCGGCGCTCTCGTCCATCCTCGTGGCCCTGCCCTCGTTCAAGACCCGCGACGACTACCTGGCCATCATCACCATCGCGGTTAACTACATGGTCATCTCGGCCATCGAAAACATGGACTTCATCGGAGGCTCTCGCGGCTTTCAGGGCATGAAGGACACGGTCTGGGCCATGGTCGACTCCACTCCGGGCTGGCTTGCGGGAGACAACGACTTCCCGTGGGTCTTCCTGTACGTGGTCCTCTTCACCGGGCTGTCCATCTGGGTCATCCGACGCTTCATCACCTCCACCTACGGCAAGGGCGTCAACGCCATCTGTCAGGACGAGGTGGCGGCCGAGATCATGTCGGTTAACACCAACAAGATCAAAACCGTCAACTTCATGATCGCGGCGGGCATTGCCGGTTGCGCGGGCGGGCTCTTCGCTCACATCGTCGGCTACGTGAACCCGCAATCCTTCAACATCCTCAAGTCCACCGAGGCCATGGTCATGGTCTATCTCGGCGGCATGGGCTCACTCTCCGGCGCGGTCATCTCCGCCGTGGTCTTCACCGGCCTGATGGAAGTGCTCCGCTCCCAGGCCATCATGGACTTCCTGCTGGCCCCGGCCACTTTCGTCTTCCCCGAGTGGGAGCCGTCGGCGGGCGTCATCAAGTGGGTGATGATCCCCCTGATGCTGGTCCTGATCATGCAGTTCAGGCCCGAGGGCATCCTGGGCAACAAGGAGTTGTCGGACGTGTTCCCGAAGCTCAAGAAATACTACACGTTCAAATAGGAGGACCGTCATGTCTTTGCTTAAAATAGACGGTCTGACCCAGCGTTTCGGCGGACTTCAGGCCGTGTCCCAGTTCAGCGTGGAGATGAAGGGCGGCGAGCTCATGGGGCTGATCGGCCCCAACGGCGCCGGCAAGACCACCATCTTCAATCTCATCTCCGGCTTCTACCAGCCCACCGAGGGAACCATCACCCTGGACGGCACCCCCACTGCGGGGCTCAAGCCGCACCAGGTCACTTCCATCGGCGTGGCACGGACCTTCCAGAACATCCGGCTCTGGCACGACATGACCGTGCTGGACAACATCCGAATCGCCCAGCACTACCGCATGGGCTACTCGGTCTGGGACTCCGTGATCCGCGGCAGGAAATACCGCGAGTGCGAGGCCCGCATCCTGAAGATCGCCGAGGAACTCCTGGATGCCATGTCCCTGACCGACGTGGCCAAGGAATACCCCAAGAACCTGCCCTACGGTCTTCAGCGCCGGGTGGAGATCGCCCGCGCCATGTCCATCCAGCCCAAACTGCTGCTGCTCGACGAGCCGGCCGCAGGTCTGAACTCGGCCGACGTGGAGGATCTGATCAAGCTGGTTCACTGGATTCACGACAACTTCGACATCACCATCTTCATGATCGAACACCAGATGAAGGTCGTCACCAGCCTGTGCCAGTGGATCAAGGTCATCGACTTCGGGGCCACCATCGCCGAAGGCACCCCTGAAGACATCCAGTCCAACCCGGCCGTCATCAAGGCCTATCTTGGAGACGACAACATATGAGTACTCCCCTTATCGAAATCAAGGACCTGTACGTCAAATACGGCAACATCGAGGCCCTGCACGGCATCAACTTCACCGTGGGCGAAGGCGAGATCGTCACGCTCATCGGCGCCAACGGCGCGGGCAAGTCCACCACCCTCATGTCCATCGCCCAGCTGCCGCCGCCCGAGGCCCCCAAGGTGACCCAGGGCGACATCCTGTTCAGGGGAGAATCCATCCTGGGCATGTCCCCGGACAAGATCGTCTCCGACCTGCACATCGCCCTGGTACCGGAAGGCCGCCACATCTTCGGCAACCTGACCGTGGAGGAGAACCTCAAGCTCGCCACATACGCCCGCAAGGACACCCAGGCCGACATCGACCGCGACTACAAGCGCGTATACTCGCTCTTCCCGCGCCTGGACGAACGCAAGAAGCAGCGTTCCGAGTCCCTGTCCGGCGGTGAGCAGCAGATGCTCGCGGTGGGCCGCGCGCTCATGTCCGCCTGCAAGGTGGTCATGCTCGACGAGCCCTCCATGGGCCTGGCCCCGCTGCTCATGTACGATATGTTCCGCGCCCTCAAGGAACTCAACTCCGAGGGCATGACCATCCTGCTCATCGAGCAGAACGCCAAGCTCGCCCTTGACTTCGCCCACCGGGGCTACGTCATCGACACCGGCGAGATCGTGGCCGAAGGCCCCTGCGACACCCTCATGGAGGACCCGGAGGTCAAGAAGGCCTACCTGGGCGGCTAATCCCCGAAAGACAACAATAAAAACGGCGCACCATGAAATCATGGTGCGCCGTTTTTATTGTTTTATCCGTCGGGTTGAGGGAAACCCTCTATTCCAGGGTTAGCCCTCGACCACGTAGGCCTTGTTGATGAAGACCGGCTCCAGGGGAACGTCGTCGTGGAAGCCGTGCCGTCCGGTGGCAACGGTCTTGATCTCGTCGACCACTTCCGTGCCTTCGACCACCTTGCCGAACACGGCGTAGCCCCAACCCTGCGGGGTCTCGGATGAGAAGTTGAGGAAGCCGTTGTCCTTGACGTTGATGAAGAACTGGGAGGACGCGGAGTGCGGGTCCATGGTCCGGGCCATGGCCAGGGTGTAGCAGTCGTTCTTCAGGCCGTTGTTGGCCTCGTTCTCGATGGGAGCGCGGGTGGCCTTTTCCTTCATGTCCTTGTCCATGCCGCCGCCCTGCACCATGAAGCCGTTGATGACACGGTGGAAAATCAGGCCGTCATAGAAGCCGTCTTCCACGTACTGCTGGAAGTTGGCCGCGCTTTTGGGGGCCTTGTCGAAGTCGAGTTCGATAACGATATCGCCCATGCTGGTTTCCATCTTGATCATTGTGTATCTCCTTTGTTCCGGGGGACCCGGTGTAGTCTTGTTGGGACTCCCGGTGTATCAGAGGGCGGGCCCGGTGGCAAATGGCGCGGTTTACCTCGGGGTGCCGAATGGGCTATGCTCATCCCCCATGAATGCCCGCAATATCTTCCTCAAGGCAGCCCGGCTTCACCAGACCGGGGGGGCCGCCCAGGCAGTGCCCCTCTACCGTGCCGCCCTCAAGCTCGACCCGGCTCTGGGCGACGCGGCCCTGTATCTCGGCCTGGCCCTTAGGCAGAACGGCGAAACCGAGAACGCAATCGCGGCCTTCCGGGACGCGGTACGGTTGCTGCCCGGCGACGCTGACGCACTCAACGGCCTCGGAGCCGCACTGCTCGACCAGGGCGAGACTGCACAGGCCGAGGAGTGCCACCGACAGGTGCTGGCCCTGCAGCCGCACAATGCGGAAGCCATGGCAGGCCTGGGCAACGCGCACCTTGCCCAAGGGAAAACCGACGCGGCCATCCTCCGTTTTGAAGCGGCCCTGGCCCTCAATCCCGACTCACCCGAGGTGCTTGGCAATCTCGGGGTGGCCCTCAAGGTAGCCGGACACCCCGGTCAGGCCGTGTCCCGATTCGAGGCGGCGCTGGCCCTGGCTCCCGGCGACGCCGACACCCTGTATAATCTCGGCAACGCATGGCAGGTCCTGGGCGACATGCGCAAGGCCTTGGCATGTTACCGGGCCGCCCAAAGCGCCGCCCCCGAGGCCGTAGCGCCCCGATGGGGGGCCTGCTTTGCTCATTTGGACGTGCTCTATGACACGGAAGAGGATATCGCCCGCGCCCGTGCCGCCTACGCGAACGCATTGGGCAAGCTGGATGCCTTCCTTTCGGAGGATTCTCCTGCCCTGCTCCGCGAGGCCGCCGCGTCCGTGGGGGCGAACCAGCCCTTCTACCTCACCTACCAGGGTGGCAATGACCGAGAACTGCAAGCCGTGTACGGCAACATGGTCCACCGGATCATGGGCGCCGCCTTTCCCGAATTCGGCTCGCCGCAGTTCGCGCCCCGCACGCGGAACAAAATCCGCGTAGGCATCGCCACCGGCTTCCTGCACGAACATTCCGTCTGGAAAATCCCGACCCGGGGCTGGGTGCGCCACCTGGACCGAGACCGCTTCGAGGTCTTCGGTTACTACACCGGACACAAGCACGACCATTGCACGGAAGAGGCATACCGACTCTTCGACAAGGTGACCCACGAACCCAACCGGTTCGAGGCCTTGTGCCGGGCCATGTTCGACGACGAACTGGATGTCCTTATCTACCCCGACGTCGGCATGGACCCCACCTGCGCAAGGCTGGCCGGATTACGACTGGCTCCGATTCAGTGCGTCTCGCTTGGGCACCCCATGACCACGGGGCTGCCGACCATGGACTACTATCTCTCCAGCGAGCTGATGGAACCCAAGGATGGCCAGGAAGCCTACACCGAAAACCTGGTCCGGCTGCCCAATCTCTCGGTCCACTACAAGCCCCTGCGACAAGGGCCGCCCGCCTACGGCAGGGACCATTTCGGCCTGCCAGAAGAAGCCCTGCTCTACTTCTGTCCGCAGTCGCTCTACAAGTACCTGCCCCAGTACGACGTGCTCTTCCCTCGCATCGCCCGGCAAATCCCGGAGGCCCGGTTCGTGTTCCTGCGAAACGCCCAGGCCGAAAAACTCAACCGCCGCTTCCTGGACCGCGTCCACCGCGCCTTCGAGGTGCACGGCCTGCACGGACAGGACCACGTGATCATGCTGCCGCGCCAGCCGCCGGACGCATACCACGCCCTCAACTGTCTCTGCGACGTCTTCCTGGACTCAATCGAGTGGTCGGGATTCAACACGGCCATGGAGGCAGCCTCCGCAGGCCTCCCCCTGGCGATCCACCCCAAGGGGCACATGCGCGGCAGGCACTCCCTTGCGGTAGCGGCCAGGCTCGGCCTGACCGAAGTCGTGGCGGAAACCTTTGATGAATACGTAGAGCTGGCTGTCAGGCTGGGGAGAGATAACGCCTTCCGCCAGTCCGTGCGGGAACGGGTTGAAGCGGGGGGGGAAAGACTCTTTGGGGACATGGCCGCCATACGCGGCCTGGAGGAATTTATTCTGCGGGTGGTGCGCTGACTGCGCCGGAGGTGGCGTTCACCTCGGCGCGCACGGCGGCTGTGCCGTTATCCGCCGCCGGGGAGTCGGTCTGAACTTCGGGCGAGGCTGCCAGACCAGCGAGCGGATTTTCCGCTGCGGACACGCCGCCCTCCGCGGAGACGGAGAGCGGCGAGCCGAGCTTCATTACGTTTTTTTCGGTAACCAGGTTCACCTGGCTTTGGGCGATTTCCTCCTGCCGGGCCGCGCGTGGGTTGTCCGGCTGAAAGTGAACGGGAGCGGGCCTGTCCAGAAATCCCGTGACCAGATAGGCCAGGGCTATCCCCGCCAAAACGGGCTTGAGCAGCCGGATGACGGTCGACAGACGCCCCGAGGCCATGCCTCTACCCCTTCAGGACCTTGGCGATGGTTTCCTGGTCTTCGGCCGCAAGGTACGGATACATGGGCAGGCTGAAGATGCGGGAACCGATCTCCTCGCTGACCGGGAAATCGCCGGCGGCGTTACCCAGATAGGCGAAGGCCGTCTGCAGGTGCAGCGGCTTGGGATAATAGATGACCGAAGGGATGCCGGCCTCCTTGAGCTTGCCCATGAGCTCCTCCCGGTGCTCGCTGTTGCGGGCCAGGAGGGAATACTGGGCCCAGGCCGAAGTGTTGCCCTCGGGCACGGAGGGCGTGATCAGGCCGTCGATGCCGGAAAGCAGCTCGTCGTAGCGATCGGCCACGGCCTGCCGCAATTCGAGCTCCTCCGGGAAGATGGAGAACTTGGCCAGGAGCACGGCGGCCTGCATTGAGTCGATGCGGCCGTTGATGCCCATACGCACGTTCTCGTAACGGTCGTCGCCCATGCCGTGGACCCGGATGGAGACCAGCAGCTTATGCAGCTCGTCGTTGTCGGCGAAGACCATGCCGCCGTCGCCGTAACAACCCAGCGGCTTGGCCGGGAAGAACGAGGTGCAGGCCACGTCGCCGATGGAGCAAACAGGACGACCCTTGTAGGTGGCTCCGAAGGACTGGGCCGCGTCCACGATGAGGAACAGGCCGTTGTTGAGCGCCAGGGGCTCGATACGATCGTAGTCGGCGGGCTGGCCGAACAGGTCGACCGCGATGATGCCCTTGGGCGTCAGGTCCTTGCGAGTGTCCTTGATCTCGCCGATCTTGCGGCGCAGGTCGTCGGGATCAATGTTGAAGGTCACGGGATCGATGTCCACGAACACCGGGGTCGCACCGGTCAGGGCGATGGTTTCGGCAGTGGCCATGAAGGTGAACGGAGTGGTGAAAACCGCGTCGCCCGGGCCTGCGCCCAAGGCCATCAGGGCCATGATCAGGGCGTCGGTACCGGATGCGCAGCCCACGCCGTGCTTCACCTTGGAGAATTCGGCAAGCTGCTTTTCCAGCTCGGTGATCTCCGGACCCATAACGTACGCGCCATGGTTCAGGACGCCTTCGATGCCGCTCTTGACGGCTTCGTCTACGCGCTTGTACTGCGCTTTCAGGTCGATAAAGGGAATACCCATAATACTAATCTCTCTGTTGGATTTTATTGTCGCACTTCATAGATGCGTGCAAAGGGAAGCTTGTCCACTACAAGCTTGAAATACTGTGCGATCTCCGGATCTTCGGGATCGCCTGTCAGCAGCCGGACCAACATGCTCCGGTCGGCAGTTCGGTCCAGCAGGGCGCTCTGCCGCGAGACCCGGTTGATGACCAGGTGCCGCCGGTTGGGCAGCAGGCGCGGAGAGAGCGAGTTGATATAGTAGGTGCGCTTCTCTGCGCTCCCCGTGTCGAGCACGGTGATGTCCTTGACCAGTCCGCCCCCGCCTCCGCGGGTCATGACTGCGCCCTTGTCCAGGTTGAATCCGAGACGCCCGGGCTGATAGAAGCTGATGTCGGCCTTGTCCGTCTCCCCGGTCTCCAGATTCCAGTTGCCGTAGAAGGAAATCCACTCGATCAGATCGACGTCCTTCCAGGTCACCACGACGTATTGGGGGGGGGCCGACGGCAGATCCTTTCGCTCCAGCTGGGCCGCGATGGTCTTGTTGACCTGATTGCGGGGCAAGCGGTCCCACTCCATGTCCGGCTGCAGGCCAAACCACTTGCTTTCGTTGTAGGGGAAGTGCGCGCAGTAGCGCATCATCCCGCTGGCCTTGGCTGGAGAATCGACACTCAGGCTGTAGGCCACGGGGTACACATTTCGCCCGGCATGCCGTCCGCCGTCGGCAACCGTCTTCCGCTGACTGAAATATTGAATTGCGTACCCCCAGTCCCACCAGGACCAGACCCTGGCGTCTTCCGGGGCCGTCTCTCCCAGTTCGACCAAAGCCTCGGCATGCGCCTTGGCAATGACAGGCGTGATGGGGATGGCAGAGTATTTTCCATAACAATAGAAAAGCAACGCACCCGCAAGGACGACTTGAAGCCCGGCGCTGGCTAATTTACCCTTTCCGTACCGATCGGTTGCGAGCGAGACCAGCCAGGAGAGTACGACGGACAGGCAGACCATCAGAGCGGCCCCGCCGAACATGGAGAACCTTGCGCCCATTTTGACGGCCAGCAACTGGATGGCGATCAAGGGCAGAAGAAGCAGGGCAACAGGCCGAAACACCAACACGGCCACAAAGCTCGCCAGAGCCAACCATCCCATCCAGGCAAAATACGCTCCCCGCTCCAAAATATCCGAGATGGGCATAAGCCGCGACTCAATGATGCTTTGCACGATGGAGGGATAAATAGGTCCGGTCGCTTCCTTCTGCGCAACACCACTGACGCCAGACTGGTACAAGTACTCGCCCAGCTTGGCCAGCATTGAGGAGAAGATGGACAGATTGCTTCCCAAGAGGATGCCCAAGGCAATAGCTGCCACCACCAGCCAAGCTGCCCACGGGCGCAGGACTTGCTGAGGGATTCGCTTGTGTGCCTGCTGCAGTGCCAGGGTCAGGCACAAGGCGAACACCATATAGAAATAACTAGGATGGACGCCGCTTTTCCACAAGGGGATGAGGGATATCGGCCAGACCTTAATTGCGTTGCTTAGCGAACCCGGCAACGCGGTCAACACCATGACCACGAGCCCCCATCCCACGCAGGCCCGCCTCTCCTTCGGCGTCAAGACCAGGAGCAGTCCGGCCGTCAAAGCCAGGACCATTATATGCATTCTGGCCACGTCTATATGCCAGATACCGCCGAAACGGATAATCAGGCCGATGCCGAAGGCGAACCACAGGGAAGTCCCGAAACCGATCCTCGCTTCTGCGTCGCTTTCCTGGCGGAACCAGCCCGTCCGGATGTTAAGAGACGCCCAATAGGCCAAAAACCAGGTGACCAGCATGGGGGCCAACAGGGTAAACACGTCCGTATCGAAATAACCGAGACGAGAACGGTAAAAAAAGCCCGGTGTCAAGGCGCCGACAAGGCCCGCAAAGATACCCGCTGATCGGCCGCCCAACAGCCAGCCCCAGAAGCAGGCCACGACACCGACCAACGACGAGATCACCGCAGGAGCCCAAAAGCCGACCGCGCCCAGGCCAACCCCAAAAACCTCATGGAGCCATTTCGCCAGGACGGCAAGGGGGTACCCACTCACCGTTCCCACTCCCTTTGCCTTCGCCAGCCAGAAGTAGGCGTCGTGCGTGGACAGGATTCGCTCGCCAGCCACCCAGAGTTCGGGGTGGTCCCAACGCGAGGCAAAGCTCATGCGAAAGGCCAGGACAACGGCATATATGGCGAGGCTGTACAGGGCGACCCAGCGCCAGTCATCTTTCAAGGACGGCATCCCGCCCACTGCATCAACTGCCCGCTGGTACGTATTCTTCAAGGCTTCCATCTAGCTCTCTGTGCTCAGTTTCGATTACAGGTCCTGGCCCTAACCCCGCTTCAGGGTTTGTGCGGCGGCCACGAACCGGGGCGCCCAGCCGGGCACGGCCAGGGCGTGGATATGGTTATACCCTGCGAACGTGTTTTGATAAAGTAGCCCGTCACGGCCTTTCCCGGCACCCATTCCTCGAACCATTTTCATCGTGAAATCGAGATGTTGCATCCCTTCATCCAGACAAACGGAGTAATGAAACTCATGCCCCCGGATCAGGGTGCCCTCTCGATGGAAGACGTTGTCCTTCAGCGACAGGGCCTCGGTGTACCCCAGGCCCTGCGGCTTGGGGCAGAAGGTGGTTGTAGCAGGAAAAACCCCTGCCATGGGATGACGCACACCATCACACTCCAAGGCATCACAGAGGATCATGAATCCGCCACACTCGGCATAAATCGGAAGACCGGCTTGGGACATGGACTTGATCCCGGCAAGAACTTCTCGGTTCCCAGCAATCCGCTCGGCGAAAACCTCGGGGAAACCACCTCCGAGATACAATCCGTCGAGCTTGGGCCAGGGCGTGGGGTCTAACACTGACAAACGGACAAGCTCTGCCCCGGCATGTTCCAGGGCTTCGAGATTCTCAGGGTAGTAAAACCATAGCGCCGCGTCGTCGACGTATCCGATCCGAACAGTTTTCTCCATTGCGGCACCGGCAAAAAGTGGGCCCGGCTCAGGGAGAAACTCGGGTGCGTTTTCCGCGACAGCCAGAATTCCGTCCAGGTCCAGCCACTGCTCCGCCATTCCGGCCAAAATGTTCAACGCCTTCTGGCCGCCACGGTCCGAACCGTATTCCTGGTCCGACAAAAGCCCCATGTGCCTCTCCGGGATGGGATTCGCCGCCATCTTCGGGAGCATGCCGAGCACGGGAACATCCGTATTGGCTTCTATGGACGCTCGCAAAACGGAACGATGGCGCTCACCGGCCGTGCGGTTGAGGATGACTCCGGCCAGGTTGAGACCGGGCTCGAATGTGGCGCACCCCTGGACAATGGCGGCAACGGTACGGGTCATCTTGGTGCAGTCGATAGTCAGGATTACCGGGCAGTCAAGCTTTCTGGCCAGTTCCGCAGTGGAACAGGACCCCTGCTCGTCCTTGCCGTCGAAGAGCCCCCGGTTGCCTTCGATCAGGCTGAGGTCGCACCCCTCGGAGCGGTGCTTGAGCAGCGCATGGAGCGCTTCATCGGTGTGGAAAAAGGGATCGAGATTGGAGCAGGGACGGCGCGCCGCAAGGGAAAGCCATTTGGCATCGATGTAATCGGGCCCCTTCTTGAAGGGAGCCACACACATGCCCATGCGCTCGAAGGCGCGGGCCAGGGCCAGGGAGACGATGGTTTTCCCTGTGCCGCCGGAAAGTCCGGCGAGGATCAGTCTGGGAATCGGCGTGGACACTGGGCTTTCGATGGGGAAAAGTTCAAAAATCAAGAAAGCCTTGCCCGGCGATAAACCACGGGCAAGGCTTGGTAACCGAAATGGCGGTAAGACTAGTCTTCGCCCTCGGAAGCGGCCTGCTTGCCGGCACCGGCAAGACCGTACATGGTGGTGGAACCGGAGGACCAGAACACCATTTTTTCAGCCTGAACCAGTTCGGTCAGGAGCTTCTTGACCGCACGGCTCTTCTCATCGGGGAACAGCTTGGTGAAGTCATTGAAGTAAAACTTGGATTTGCTTTTAGATTTCTCTTCGCAAAATTTGATAATTTCAGCCTTTGCGGCTTCAGGATCGAGTGCCATAACGGACTCCTTCTTTTTTTAAAAACGGGGTACGGCGGAATGCCGTACCCCGAATGGTACCTTATCTTACCACTTGAACTGGGAAGTCTGGCGCCAGGTGTAGTAAGCGGGATCGCGGAAGTCATCGATCAGATGAGCGCTGAATTCCAGATCACACTTCTCGAAGAAGCGCTCCCAACCAATACGGTTGGCCCAGTCGCCCAGGCGTTCGTACTTGTTGGCCTCGGCAGCGTAGGTGTCCAGGATCTTTTTGATGACCTTGGTCATGGTAGGCCAGCGGGGCGGCTCGTTGGGGACGAAGGGAACGACGACCTTGGAGAAGGCCGGCTTGGTGAGACGGTTGGAGATCTTGCCGCCAACCATGATGGCGATACCGTCGCCTTCACCGTCAGACAGGGGCAGAGAGGGGCACATGGTGTAGCAGTTACCACAGAACATGCAGCGCTCTTCCTTAATGGCGACGGTCTTGTAGGTCTCACCATCGATTTCCACCTTGGACGGACGAACAGCGCCGGTGGGGCAGGCTGCGACGGCCAGGGGGATTTCGCACAGGTTGTCCAGGTACTTATGGTCGATGATGGGCGGCTTGCGGTGGATACCGAGGATAGCGATATCGGAGCAGTGAACCGCGCCACACATGTTCAGGCAGCAGGCCATGGAGATGCGCACCGGAGCGGGCAGCTTCATTTCCTTGAAGTCGTCGAAGACGGCGTCCATGGTAGCCTTGACGGTACCGGAAGCGTCAGTCGCCGGGGTGTGGCAGTGGACCCAACCCTGGGTGTGGACGATGTTGGTGACACCGGCGCCGGTGCCGCCCACGGGGAACTTGTAGGAACCACCTTCGAACTTCTGCGCCTCGAGGAACTTCATCAGTTCCTTGGCCTCGTCGAGAGACTCAAGGATGAACTCGATGTTGTTACGAGTGGTGAAGCGGAGGAAGCCGCCGCAGAACTTGTCGGCGATGTCGCAGATCTCACGGATGTGAGTAACGGTCATCAGGCGGGCGGTACCACAACGAACGGTGTAGGCCTTGTCGCCGGAGACACCGGTGTGACACAGCAGGCCCGGCTCCAGGATCTCGTGGTAGTCCCACTTGCCGAAGTTTTTAGCAATGACCGGCGGAAGGAATTCCGTGAAGTGGCGGGGGCCGATATCGGAGATACGACCTTCCATCGGTTTATCAGGATTGTATCCGGAAGAAATAAAAGCCATGTTGTTTTCCTCCAATCTTTAGCGCTGGTGGCGTTTACGGAAATCGTCGATGTCGCGTTCCCAACCGCCTTCAACATCTTCGGCTTTCCAGAAGATGTAGGGGTTGTGACGGGGCTCCTGAACCTGGCGGGGATCGATACCAACGCCGGCGGCCTCAGCCAGGGCGGCGAAGCCGAGACGCTTCATGGTCTCACCGATACGTTCGCGGTTCTTGCCTTCATCCATCCACCAATCCCAGACGTTTTCAATGATGTCCTTGATGGCCTGGTAATCGTCGTCCTTGTTGACTTCAACGAAGGGCACGAGCAGGGAACCCATCTGGGGACCGTCGAGGATGGGGGCCTTGGCGCCACAGAACATGGACACGCCGCGTTCGTCACCGATCTTCAGGGCCTGCGGCATGGTGTTGATGCAGTGCATGCAACGGACGCATTCCTTGTGATCCATGACCAGCTTGCCACCTTCGTAGCTCAGGCACTGAGAGGGGCACAGGTCCACGACTTCCTTCTGGATGTCGAACGCACCCCAGTCACGACCGGCGTGAGCGCCAGCGTTGGGAGCGATTTCACCACCAACGTAGGCGGCGACTTTTTCCTGGTCGATCTTGATCGGGTCCTTCCAGGTGCCGAGGAAGCCGAGGTCGGAACGAGCGATGGCAGCGACGCAGCCGTTGGGGCAGGCGTCGAACTTGAACTTGAACTTGTAGGGGAACGCGGGACGGTGCAGTTCGTCCTGGTACTCCTGAGTCAGGTTGTAGCACAGCTCCTGGGAGTCGTAGCATGCGTATTCGCAGCGGGACATGCCCATGCAGGCGGCGGGGGTACGCAGGTTGGAACCGGAACCGCCGAGGTCGTTGTTCATGTCGTGGGTCAGTTCCCAGAAGATTTCTTCGAGCTGGGGAGTGGTAGTACCGAGCATGACGATGTCGCCGGTGGCGCCGTGCATGTTGGTCAGACCGGAACCGCGGAGGTCCCAGATATCCATCAGCTGACGCAGGAAATCGGTGGTGTACCACTTACCGGTGGGCTGAGCCACGCGGACGGTGTGGAAGTGAGCCACGCCGGGGAACATCTCGGGCTGGTCACAGTAACGGCCGATAACGCCGCCGCCGTAACCGAAAACGCCGACGATGCCGCCGTGCTTCCAGTGGGTCTCACCATCGGTGTAAGACATTTCAAGAACACCGAGCAGGTCTTCGGGGCAGTCCACTGCCACCTGATAGTCAAGACCCTTTTCGTTCTTGGCTCGGTTTTCTGCCTCCTGTTTAATGTCGGACACAAAGCTGGGCCACGGGCCGCTTTCCAGCTGATCCAACAGAGGAGTTTTGTGTTTCGCCATTCCCTTAACCTCCATTGTTTGATTAAGATGTTGCCATCAACCATTCTAATCCGGGCCTGCAACAGATAATTTCTCCGGAGCCCGGACACCTTTGCTACATGACGCATAAAGCGTTGGATCGGGGCACTTGCGCCCCAATTCACAAAGTATGCAGGGGTGTCAATGTACTGGACAAAACGGTTTTGTGTCAACCGGTAATTGCCCAAAAAACATTGTCAATCCTCATCTTGCGGACACTGGCTCCGCTCTTGCCGCCGCCCCTTTTCCCCGTCGGGGGTTGCCATCGGGGCTCATGCGGAGTATCGGTCCTTGGCAGCAGGTTATGGACCGCCATAACCGTTACAACAAATGGTTTTCAGGAGCAACACAAACTTGCAAAATACAAGCGAGAACACACTCCGGTGCAAACGCTGCGGAGCTTGCTGCCGTAACGGCGGACCGGCCCTGCACGAGGAAGACCTTCCCATCCTCGAGGACGGCACCATCCAACTGGCAGACATTGTGACCCTGCGCCCCGGCGAACGGGCCTACGACCAGGTCGCCGAAAGCATCGTCCCCCTGGAAGCGGAGATCCTCAAGATCAGGGGCCGGGACAATACCTGGACCTGCCGCTACTTCAGCCCGGAGGGCCAAAGCTGCGGTATTTACGAAACCCGCCCGCTGGAATGCGAACTGCTCTTCTGCCGCGACACTGAGCCCTTGGCCCAGGTCTATGACAAGGGCAGGCTCACGCGCGCCGACCTCCTCCCCGCCGGGCATCCGCTCCTCGAGCTGGTGGCCGAACATGACGCCAAATGCGCCCCCCACGATATGGAGGCCCTGGCCAAGCGAGCCCGCACAGGAGACGACGAGGCCGGACTGGCGCTCAAGGAAATGGTACTTTTCGACAAGGAGCTCCGCCGGCTGGTGGCGGAAAAAGCCGGCACCGGAACGGACATGACCGATTTCCTTTTCGGTCGCCCGCTCAGCACCCTGCTCGGGGTCATGAATATTAAGGTATATGCAGTGGGCGATTCCATCCGTTTCGGCTTTGCCCAGGGAGACTAGATTTATGAAAGACGAACGCGGCCACTACTACACCCCTTCCCTCCAGCACCCCGAAGTGCGCATGTATGTGCGCGACAACAACGGTTCCATCGAGTTCCGGCTCTTCAATCCCCAGCAGCCCATCATCTGGGAAAAGCATCAATGGGTCCCCTACGAGGCCATTCAACAGGCCGCCGAGGCGTACAAGGAGCGCAACACCGACCGCAACCCCATGGGGCTGTACGATCTGGACATCGCTAAGAAGTTGTTGAGCGACGCGTAGTCGCAAAACCCTTAGAATTGGAAATAAATAAAGGGGTTGAACCCTTCCGGACGGAATGTGACAGCCAAGCCGATCAGGCTGAGCAGCAGGGCGGGCGAGTACCACGCCGGAGCCTCGGGCAGGAACAGTTGCTTCCAAACTCCTTTCGCTTCCAGCGCGAACACTACAGCAGAAGCAACCAGCACAAAGGGTACGAAAGGATAATACCAGGCTATTCCGGGCTCGGGCAGAAACATTTGGCGCAACATAAGAGCGGCCTGCGAAAAATCGGCAGAGCGGAAAAGCACCCAGCCCACGACCACGAAGAACATGGTTCCAACCCAGGCAAGAAAAGCCCTTCCCTTTCCGTCTGTTCCACCTTTTGGCGCGAGTCGGTTCAGACCGAGAGCGGCTCCATGCAGTCCGCCCCAGGCGACAAAGGTCCAGGCAGCTCCGTGCCAAAGCCCGCAAAGCAGCCATGTGACCATGAGATTGACAAAGTTGCGGACCGGGCCCCTGCGACTTCCCCCCAGGGGAATGTACAGATAATCCCGGACCCAGGTCGAAAGGGAGATGTGCCACCGCTGCCAAAACTCTCTTGGTGATTTCGAAAGATAAGGGAAGTCGAAGTTCTCCCCAAGATCATAGCCCAACACCCGTGCCGCACCGATGGCCATATCGGAATACCCAGAAAAATCGAAATAAATCTGCATGGTGTAGGCCAAAGCGGCCAGCCAGGTGGAGGTACAGTCATACAACCCTGCGTTGGCAAAGACGTGATCGGAAAAGATAGCCAGTCTGTCAGCCAAAAAGACCTTCTTGAACAGGCCGTACGAAAACCGCTGGAATCCTTCGTACATGTTCTGCGAGGTAAGGGGACGATAGCTTTCGAGTTGCGGCAGGAAGTGCGAGGCGCGGACAATCGGCCCGGCCACCAGCTGAGGGAAAAAGCCCACAAACAAAGCGAAATCAAGCAGACTGTCATGTGCCTCCATCCGCTTGGAATACACGTCGATGGTGTAGCTCAGCGTCTGGAAGGTGTAGAAGGAAATGCCCACCGGCAGGACAATGTCGAGGGAGCCGGGATGCAGGCCGAGGGTGTTCAGCAAAGGCGTTGCCGAATCAATGAAGAAGTTCAAATACTTGAAGACACCCAGTAGGCCAAGATTGACGACAAGACTCCCTTGAAGCAACCGACGGCGCATGGCGGGATCGGCGGTCACGCTCAGTTGGGAGCCTATCCAGAAATCCATCAGGGTTGAGACGAGAATCAGGCTCAGAAAACGCCAGTCCCAGTAGGCATAGAAGTACCAGCTTGCAGCCAGGAGCAGGACCTTGCGCGCGGTATTGCGCCCTCGCAGCAGTGCCAGGCCGCCCAGAACGGCCAAAAAGAAGAGAATAAACTGGATTGAGGAAAAGATCATCGCGTCCGACCCGAAAAATACTCGATCAGCGAAGCAGCCACCAGCCGCTGACCATCGGCGTTGAGGTGGCCGGTAGGAGGCGCATTAAAAAATCCGCGAGGCATATGCTCGCCTTCCGCATACGCTTTCTTGAAGGCCTGGCTTAAATCGATGAAACCGACACCGCTATCCTGGCAGATCCTCTTGAATAGAATCTTGCTTTCCTCTTCAGGATTGACTGTGACAATCCGTCCCCGCTCTAGTGCCGGCACAATGGGGACATAAACGAAGACCAAGAATCCCGCAGTCTGCCTTTTGAATGAATCGACCAGGAAGGCCCAGGACCGATGCAACTCCGTCTTTGAAAGGTTAGGCACCGGCCGTCTCTCTTCGGCATGCATCGCCGTCAATCTGAATCGATATTTTGCCAAGGATCGATAGAGTTCGAAGAGAGACTCCAGGCGAAACCGGCTTACCAGGGAGGCATACTCAAGTGACAGTTTAGACGGAAGGCATGCCGACTCTTCCAATCGCAACGGGGCTGTCAGAAATCGGCTGTGGCAAGCAACTTGGTGGCCCGGCAAAACATCCTCAAGCCCCACCAAAAGAATGACATGTCCCTCGATATCGTTGCCGAGTCTCTCGTAACGCGGAATCGCAAAATAATAATCCGCTACCGACAATCCCCCATTGGCTACAGTAAAGGCCTTGAGGCGTTGAGACGAGGCGTTGAACAGGTTTGCTGCCCGCAACGAATCGTCAACCTGCACGCCATCCGCGTAGGAGTCCCCCCACAAAATGAATTTGGGTATCCGGGACTTCAACACGGCATCTCCGGAAGCATTCAGCCCGTGGGCTCCTATCCGAGTGTCGGCCCACCCCTCACTGCGCCAGCGCAGGACCGCCCCTTCGGAACGAACATACATCCCCAACTCGGAATCCCACGACATAGGCATGACGCCATTGCAAAAGATGGCAGAGACCGCCCATGTAAAAAGGCAAGCGAAGATGAAGCCTCCACCCCAATGGATGCTCCCCCGTTTTAACACCCAACCTCCGACAAGACCTTTATCGTTTCCTCGATCATCTGTTTTACAGAAAAACGGCTAACGATTCTCTCTCTGGGATCCGGCCATTCCTCGCTTTTTGCGCTCGCCGCCATCTCGATAATGGCCTGAGCCAGACCCTGAACATCGCCCTTGCCCACAACCAGGCCGGTGTCGCCGACCTCGTAAGCGGCATCTCCAACACGTGTTGTTACACAGGGGACACCGCAGGCCATTGCCTCCCCTAGTACATTTGGAAACCCTTCGCTTATCGACGACAAGCAAATGAAGTCCAATGCATTGTAGACAGCTGCCATATTCGAATGGGGGCCGGCCCAAATCACTCTTTCCGACAAGCCCAAACGATGACTCAACGCCCGCAGCTTCTCTTCCAAAGGACCTTCCCCTACACAAACAAAACGGAGACCGGACTCCGACTTGGCCGCAAGCGCCGCAGCCCGAAAAAATGTTTCATGATCTTTCATGGGATCAAACCTGGCAACCATGCCTACCAGTACTCCATTATTGCCCGAAAGCCATTGGGCTCTTAATGCAGCGCCATTTGCCCTGTCCGGAAAGAAACGGTCAGTATCGATCCCGTTGAAAATGACTGACACTTTGTCCATGCAAAATCCGGTATTCTGCGCATGCTCCATACCTGCGTTGGAGTTTACAACGATATGGTCGGCAAAACGCGACAATCTGGCTTCAAAAACCCCGCATACCTGGGCGAGCCTACCATATCGGCTCAAATCAACATCAGAAGCCCGTACTGACCAGACCACGGGAATACGGATGCCAGTGGATTTTAGAATAAGTGTTGAAAGGTTTGGGATGCCTAGAAAGGAATAGATAACATCAGGACGATCTCTACCAACGAAAGTTCGTAGCCGCTTAAGAAAACCAAACAGATCCCAACGCCCTTTCTTCTTCAGGTCATGAACGCGGATATCTGTACGCAGCTCCGAAAGCAGCCCCCCCGTCTTGTGAAACAAGGCTACGCAGACATCGTGACCGCGTTCTGCCAGCCCATTAGCCAAGCATACCAGCTGTCGCTCTGCGCCGCCACGATCCAAGGTGGGAGCCAGAAGTGTGACCCTCAGCAAATCCCCCATACGAGCTACTCCACATTGCAATCAAACATATTAGCGGCAGTATGCCCGTTCAGGGACTCGACGATTAAAAGGGAAGACCCCTGCTTCTTAAGGACCAACACTGCCTCACCATCCTTATACGAATCATTGTTTTGTGAAATGACAATATGACCGCCGTCCTTTAGGCTGTACGCCAGATGATAGATGGCATTGTGGATTTCCTCTTCAGAGAAGTACACGTCATTTAGAATGTTTGAGCACTTAATTATATCGACAGGGCTATCCAGTGTGTCTGTAAACATGTCAAATTTGACGACTTGATAAATCTTGTACCGCTTCTGTAATATAGGATTTATCACATCCAAGACGGTAAAGGACGACACATCTAGCACATGTATGGGATTCAAAAAGAAATAGAAACAGAGAAACTTCACTCCATGTCTTCGTTGTTCACCATCAAGATATAACTGTCCCCCGGGAAAGGCGCGCACATAAAATCGAGTAAAACGGTCAGTAAGGATTATCCGGCGGAACCTATCCACCTCGGACAGAATAGGTAAAGCGGAGCAGCCGTCCGACACGCCTATCTCCATCAAGGAAGGGCAATCCGCTTGCTGGGCGAGTCGAAACACAGCCTCATGGGCCAACGTTGTGCGTTTCAGACCGGTCGTCTTATAAATTCTCCCAATTTTCAACATGGATACGCCAAGAGCATAGCGTCTTCCGATCTCATCAAGTGTCCCCTCAGAATCCAATGCCTTTTGCAGAATCGCTGGAGAGACTCTATACCGCAAAAAAGAAAAAATCGCCTTGAGGTTATGGCGATGAATCCAATCAAGCAACCCCATGCTGTCCACACAAAAACAGTATCTTTGGAGGTGGTCGACAATTCTGCCCCACCTCATGACCATGCCTCCAGCCAGGCTTGGAACATCAGAAGATCCCAAAGATAATATCCCCAGTTGGCCTTGCCAGACAGGTGCTCCCGCCAGACTTGTTCCACCAAGTCGGCATCAAGATAGCCCTGGCGCCGGATGACGGATGGTGCCAGCAGGTCTCCTGCCCATTCTTTCAGATCATCCCGAAGCCAAAGATGCACAGGTACGCCAAACCCCATCTTGGGGCGATCCACCAAGCCCATGGGAACATGCCGGTACAAGACCTGTCTCAACAACCATTTCCCTTGTCCATCACGGACCTTTTGTATTCTCGGCGTCATTGCAGCAAATTCTACCACTCGATGGTCAAGAAGAGGCACGCGAGCCTCAAGCGCCACAGCCATACTCGCCCTATCCACCTTGGTGAGAATGTCCTCAGGCAGATACATCTGCAAATCTTTCAATGCCATCAGCGCATTATGCTCCTCTGGAGAGGCTCCATGCATTGTCAGGGGAGTGGGCAATTCCTCTGCGCCCAATACGAGGTCACACGGATGCTTAAAGTGAGACAAGAGATATTGGTAAAATTCAATAAATTCTGTCATGCCGAGCAAGTCCAGACGCCAGCGGACTTTCTGGCATCTCTTGCCCAACAATTTAAGCAGGGAGGGCGGAGCAACCCTTAACAAACGCTTAACCATCTGCCGGAAAACTAGAGGGATAGCGGCGACTCGCCCCCACCTTTCAGCATAAAAATAACGTTCATAACCAGAGAATAGTTCATCACCCCCATCTCCAGACAAAGAGACAGTGACATGTTCTCTTGTCAAACGGCTGAGGAGATATGTCGGTATCTGTGAAGAATCTGCAAACGGTTCATCCCAATGCTGCGGTATTGACGGCACGACATCAAGCAGGTCTCTCGACGTCACATAGAGTTCCGTATGATCTGTGCCAAGGTGCGCAGCTACATCCTTCGCGTTTTCTGCTTCGTTGAATTTTGCTTCATGGAATCCAATGGAAAACGTCTTCACCGGATTAGGGGAGAGAGATTGCATAAGAGCCACAACCGTCGAGGAGTCAACCCCACCGGAAAGGAATGCTCCGAGCGGGACATCTGACAGCATACGCAGCCTGACGGCATCGGTCAGCAAAGATTCCAGCGAATCCGTGGCCTCTTCGTCAGAAAAGTTTCTCGGCGCCTCATGTCCCTTACGCCATACTTTTTCCAAATCCCACCAGGAAGTCTTCTTCACACCATTCTTCGACAGCACCACGATCTGGCCGGGTTCGACCTTCCAAGTGTCACTATAAATGGTGTAGGGAGCAGGGATATAGTTGTGGCGAAAATAGAGAGCCAAGGCATTTCGATTTAGAGCCGCGGCATAGCAAGGGTGTTTGCGCAAAGCTTTCAGTTCAGAGCCCAAAACCCAGCCATCAGCCGCTCTGCCGTAGTAAAGAGGCTTAATGCCCATCCTGTCTCTAACAAGAAAAAGCTTGCTTTCGTGTCTATCCCACAGCGCAAAAGCGAACATCCCGACGCAACGTTCAATGGCGGACTGCAGCCCCCAAGCGGCAATGACTGCTAAAAGTGTTTCTGTATCTGAAGAGGAACGAAAAGGATATCCCCCCAAGTCCTTGCGCAACTCAGCATGGTTATAGATCTCACCATTATAGGCAACAACATAACGTCCACATGAAGACTGCATAGGCTGATGCCCTAAGGGCGATAGATCCAAGATGGACAAACGGGTATGGCCCAAACCGACACCCTTTGCCTCCTCGACCCAAATACCACGATCATCAGGACCACGATGAGACAGCGTGGCGGTCATACTGATAAGATCGTTCTTGCAGCAATGAGCGTCCGGCGAATAAAATCCAATTATTCCACACATTCCAGATTCATAATCTCCATTAAATACAGCATACCGTCTCCGAATTCACTCCCCCCATTGCCGATTCCAGCTCTTACGAAAGGCTCGCCTCCTTGGTCACCAAGAAATTCGCGGGGATATCCTCAGTCGACATTAGATAAGAAATCTCGCATCCGATCATAGCCACTGGCGATCACCCCATCCTCAAGACGGAGGCACGGAATACCCTGAATCTTCGGATAAGCCCGTAAACTACCTTGAGAGAACAAGGAGTCTCCACAGTCGCTCATCACATCACCATACCGGGGACACGCCAGTTGCGGCCTTGCGGCACTGGCTGCAGGGTTCTTCTCAATAACAAGTATCCCGACCGGATTCACTGATTTCAACATAATCGTATCGAACAGTTCATATTTAACGACTTTCATCCCCAAAGCCTCAGCATGCCCAGGAAGATCACGGCAATATCCATGTTTATCCATTCTCGCGCGAACTTCCTCGGAAACCAGTTCATAGCAAGGCTCGATCAGCACCAGATATCTCGAGGTCACGCGAAAAAGTTCATTTAGAATGAGCCGTTCTTTTCCCCTGTTGGGTTCAATGGCCTGAGAAGTATAAACTACATCAAAAGCTCCGTCGACGTAGGGCAAATGAAGCAAACTCGCAACAGACAGAAAAGTATCCTTATGGCCATTTGCCCAAAGCCATTCCTTACATTCAGCAATCCTAGACCAGGAAAGATCGAAACCATGCACCTCCAAGTTATCAATCCCCCTGTCACCGAACGCGGACATGACATAGGAGAGCGTAGTCCCCTCACCAACCCCAGCTTCAAGCAAACTGCCTGGATTAGTCAGTTCCAGTATTTGATCAACTATCGCCTTCCCATACGCCACTTTCCGCGCATTGTATGAGGGCTTCTCCACTTTCCTTTTATATGTTCCGGCCTGGAGATCATAGGCCGTTTCAATAATTTCCTCTGAATTATCCGCGAGATTCAACAGCTGCTTCATTAACATGGTAATGTTTTCACCGTTCTCGTAAGCCTTTAACAACACCTTTGGATGCATATCATGCCTGCTTTTTTCAATTAACCGTTATAAAAAAAGTTTAACCTCAACCGACTCTATTCGTAGCAGAGTCTACTCTCCATCAAGTCGTTTCCGCACAACGCGGCAAGGGACTCCAACCGCCACGCTAAATGGTGGGATATCTCGGACGACCACCGCGCCTGCACCAATAATGCTGCCATGCCCGATATTGACGCCTGAAGTAATGACCACGTTGGCTCCGATCCATACATCGTCTTCAATAGTGATCGGGGCATATGTCATCCCCTGTTCTCTCATGGGGATATCTGCCCGTGCGTCATTATGCCGAGAAGTATCCATCACCACATTTGGACCGATCATCACGTTGGCCCCTATACGCAGCTCGGCGGTTCCGTTGGAACCCAGCCTGACATTCTTATTCAGATAGCAATTCTCTCCCAATGCCAAAGGGGCATTCGGACAAAGGAGAGTGCATCTGCTCTCGATAACAACATTGCGTCCAAGGGACAGATTTTTCATGCCTAAAATGGCCACCCCGGATTCCATGTCGAACCGATCCCCTGCCGCAAGGAACGGAGAGCAACACTGTCTTCGCAAAAACACACCAAGGCGTCCCGGCAGGGCAAACAAAAATACTTTAAGCAACTCCAGTGGCATCCTCAGGACCGAATCAATTCTCATGGCTTCGCCCCACTTGCTTAATCAGCGCTTCCCACTCATCCATAATTCTTTTCTCGGAAAAGTGGTTCACGATGTCCCTGGCGCTTGCACCCAATCTGTTCCGTAATGTCCGATCTTCAATTAGTAGCCCAATTGCGGCGGCCAGTTCCATTGCATCCCGGACAGGAACTAATAACCCGTTTTCCCCGTGGCTGATAATTTCGTCAGGCCCGCCAGGACAACGCGTCGAAATGCAGGGCAATCCAGAAGCCATTGCCTCACATAAAGCGTTGGGAAATCCTTCGTACAAAGAGGGCAGGACATAAATATCCGCCTGCTCAAGTAGCCCTCCAACATCATCGACCGAACCGAGAAAACGGACATATTCCTCAAGCCCCAAGCCGCAAACGACTTTCTTTAGTTGCGGCAGCAACACACCCTGTCCCGCAATACACAACCGCCACTCGGAGTGAACCTGAACCACTCTGGCAAACGCTTCAATCAGCGTTGGATAGTCCTTTTGTTCATACAGTCTGCCCACCGCCAGTATGGATTTCTCGGGAAGGCGGGGCGCAGTCCCGCGGACGCTCGGCGCAAGGGCAGGATTGGGAATGACGGCAATCCGTTTTCGCATGTACCTTGGGAAAAAATCCCCAGCCGCCATGGTCTGTACGACAATTGCGGACGACGTTGGATAGGTCAGGAGTCGCAAGGCACTCCAGACTTTTCCTATCAGCTCATATTTAGGATGAATCCTTTCGGAAACTATTACCGGCATAGAACTGCCAAACATGGCCAAGAGTACACGGATATTGGCGGTATCAATAAAACTGATTAGGACATCAGGCGCAAACGCCAGGACAACTCGACGAATCTTAACCAACCGCTCCCAATTGTTCTTCAAGCTTGCAAAAAGGGAGTGGGACAACTTCGCCAGACTAAGATACTTAATCGAGACGTCCGCATCTACCGGGTAGTACGAAGGCACGCTGCCGTCTTCAAAGCTGTATAAAACCACATCGTGCCCCGTCCGATTCCAATAATTGGCCATATTGACCATTACCCGGGCGGCCCCCCCTCCCTCAAGGGTTGAGGTCAACAATGCTATTCTCATTTCGAACCGTCCGAATTCTTCACTGCAACGGCAAGAAGATTACCGTAGAAAGCGCGGGTACTATCACAACAATCCAGCAATACGCCTAGCAAATTGACAACAGCCTGTAGAGGGAGGAGCAAAGGGGTAATAAGCATTTTAACCAATGAAGTTGGAGTAGTTGCATCCAATTGCGTATGCAGCCACCCAAGGGAAAGCGTCGCCAAGGAAGTTCCTATGCCACCCTGATGATTCACCCTCTCCACTGTATAACCGGGCAGGAGCCGCCGCAAACCGAACTCCGAAAGACGACGGTAATCGTGCGGCGCCCCATGCACTTGATAAATAAACGGGATAGAGATCACCAGCCGTCCGCCAGGTTTAAGCACACGCGCTATCTCGTCAAGAAAGAAGACTTCGTCTTCAACATGCTCCAATACCTGGGTGCAAAGAACAGCATCGAGCGATTCGTCTAAAAACGGAAACCGCTCGCCGGTCTTTACCAGATAATCGACAAAAGGCCCCGGCACCACGTCCATCCCAACATAGTCGGTCACGGATGGCAGTAAGAAACGATACGGCTGCAGGCCGCACCCAGCATCCAGCACCCTGCCCTCCAATGTAGGCAACACGTCTGCCAAATCCCGATTCAAGTCTCTGATTGCTGTCCATTGGAAATGCCAGGGATAAAGATTCGGATGTTTTCCGCACAACAGTGCCATGGTTTTCTGGTAACAGGCTGTGATGCTAATGATACCAGCTTTGCAAAAACGTATCATGAACTTTTGTTCAGACATTGCAACACTCATCACTCCGGCTTTGACAGAAGGAAGTTAACCATCTCCTCTGAAAAAATTTCCTCGCCCTCCTTGTTCCACCATTCCAGTTTCAGCAGTTCGCTGATGGTTTCGTCTGAGAAGCGCTGCCCTATGGGTTTTGCCGGGACACCACCCAGAATAGTATACGGCTCATACTGTTTCTTTCCCACGACAGCACCAGCTCCGACCACGCAGCCATCCGGAATGACTGCTCCCGCTAAGATCTTAGCATCCCTGCCAATCCAAACATCATTTCCAACAGATATTGGGATGGAGTAGCAATCTGGCGGCAACATCCTCGCCCGCCCCTCTTTCATTATTCGCAAAGAGTACGTCGTTCGATTCCGATGATCATGGTGGGTGGAGAAAATGAAACAGCCTGGTGCAATGGAGCAGTACCTGCCGATACGGACCTCTTTCTCGCCTCCCAGCCTAGAACCGACGCCGACACAGGAATAATTCCCTAACTCTACAAGGTCCCCAACATAGGATTGCCAAACGAGACAACCAGTCCCAATCTTTGCTTTGGAACCGACATCGCTGTCTCCAGAAACATAAGAACCTGGAAAACGTTTCCTGTAGGCTCTGAATTGGAGCCAATTCCAAAAAGCTGGAGAAATAAGACCATGAAGTAGCTTTCTACTTTCATACCTGCTGAGCAATTTTACATATTCAGGAATATACATGCTATTCACTCCCTGCCTGAGGAATCTTGGTACGGTCTGATTTCAACAAACGAGTAAATACGATCTGCACAGCACGGAGATCATCAACGAATTCAGTATCCCAATAGCGCATACCATCACATCGCCCGCAACTATCAAAACAATTCTTATCCACTGCAAGCGCCTTGCGAACGGCCTCTCCTTTCCCTCCGGCATAAAGTTCCACAACAGAATTTATTTGGCTGATGTGTGCCATATGCAAGGCGGAATTGACATTGTTACAGCAAGGCACCAAGTATCCATCACAGTTGAAGTACAGGCCCATATAGGGAGAGTGACACTTTCCTGGGGAAGGAGCGGAGGTGGGGTCGAGCCGGAAGTTTTCCAGTTTAACCTTCAAAATGACATTCTCTTCAGGAATCCCATGCTGCCGTGCAAATTGTATATATGGCTCCCTATCTATATCCACTGACGGGACCAGGAACTGGGGGAAAACATCACAAGCCCCATTGGCAAGTATATCCAAATTTCGCAAAACGTTAACATAATCCCCCCCCACACGATAATTGGGGTATTCGAATGCATCAAGCGTGTCGATTGAGCAAATGATCCGGAGATGATCCCACATTGCCAATTTGTGGGCCCGCCCCTCCTCATAATTCAAATGGGAGGAAAGCCAAGTGGAGAAGCCACGCGTCTTTTCCAACAAATCGCTAAAGCGAGGGTGAAAAGTGGGCTCTCCGAACAGATTTAAAATATACCCCTTGGCTATGGGCTTGGTGACCTCGATAATTCTGTCGAACACATCCATGTCAATGAACTTATTCTCTCGTTTGAGGGTACCCGTTCCGGTTGGGCACAAGGGACATGAAAGGTTACAAATAGATGTGGGCTCAATCAACACCATACATTTATGATGTACTGGAATTCGCCCCGTATTGAACGCAATAGCGTTTGTCAAAAGCGCACTATCCACGCCTTTACTGAACTTTGAACGCAACCCCATTACTCAGTCCTTTGCTCGCCTCGGCATGCTTTGGGTTCACTTTCCAACAACAACTCTCCCCATTTCCGAAACAGATTGTGAGGGATGCGGGCGTAGTCTTGAGCCTTGGCTCCCAAGTCATCCATCTCCCTCGTGCTAAAACTGGTCTTGTATGAAGCCAAAAAATGCGCCCGCAAAGCGTTTTGAGCCCCTTTCGGATCCTCAGAAAAATTATCCAAATATTCCAAAAGCCTTTCCGTGAAATCAGGAGAGTACAAATCGGCATAGAGCAAATTCGGTAGAAAATTATAAAACACCCTTCCCAATACAACGACAGGCCTATTGAGCAGATATGCTTCCCAACCAGCGGTTCCCGTGACCGTCAAGGTTGCGGCACTATTTTTAGATAACTCGAATGTGCTGACGTAAGGATGGATGACTTCAACATTATATAGTGCCTTTAATCGCTTGTAAAATCCCAACTCTCTGTCTCCGACCATAGCAGTATGGTCCTTGACATAGAGGCAGTAATCTGACGGCAACTTTTTTGCTAGTTGAAAAACAAAGCTTTCATGATGGGAGTACTCTTCGCCAAAATACATATCATTGACTTCAGGAGACTTATGCAATGGCAAATAAATATATTTTTTAGAAAAATCCGGCTTACGTACTAGGAAATCGGTATATTCAAGGCGAAACATTCGCAAAGCCTTCCTTGGCCATTTCAGCATGCTGTCCACGGAGGAATCCAATCGCCCGGCATTACGATCAAACTCGTTATTACGATACATCTCTACATTTTTCTTAATAAAAGACATACTCCGTGGAACTGATTTGATATTTTTTAATAAAGATCGAGATCGATGCTCAACGTAGCGGGGAATTTGTGGCTTATTGATAAACCGCTCGTACCACTCATCTGCATCGGCTATATCCTTAGCATCAAAGTCTTTAGTCCCCTCCTTCATTAAGGCATTGAATATCTGCTCCATGCCCTGCTGCCTATTCTTTGAATCATAGGCAAATAAGCGGTGACCAACATGCCTTGTCGGGGCTATTCCCATGGCGGGGATTCTGCGCGATAACCCTATATCAGCCAGAATCTGCCACAAATACAACTCCCGCCCCAGCAAGATGTACCTTATCTCATTTTCATCAAATATTTTTTTTGCAAAAAGCAAATAGATGACTTGTAGATTACGACTTTCACGGTAGTCTTCAATCTGATAAAACATTCTGTCGTAATAGGTAATCATTACATTATTATTAATACTCAGCTCTTCTTCCAATGTCTTCTGCAGAGAATCAAGATCGTCTAACTTCATCCCGCTAATCCTATTTATATTATCAAAATAGAACTGCGGCATGCTATAAAATTTACCGATATTATCTTTTTCCATGCTGGATAGCGTCATCTGGTTCTCGACAAATTGCCACATTACAATGCATACAACAGGCAACTTGAACTCTTCTCGAATAGAAGAGACAACTTTTTCCATATAATCTTGATGCATACAACATAGGATTGAACCACTCATACTAACCTTCCAATTCCCTTTTTTGACCATTGTAGACGATAACCTCGTCCGCAATAGTTCTAACTGCTTGCTGGTGGGACACAATCAGCACAGCCATATTATCTTTCAGTCTAACGATACTATCCAAGATAGATTTCTCGGTCTTTTCATCCAACCCCGAGGTGGCTTCATCAAGAACAAGCAAACGAGGCCGGGCGATCACTGCCCGGGCTATCATCAGGCGCTGCCTCTGCCCCCCGGAAAGGGCTCTACCTTGCTCCCCAACGAAACCATCAAGCCCACCTTCAGAGGTCTCCACGAAGTCTCGTGCGCCGGCAGCGTCCACTGCTCTCCAAACTTCTTCATCCTCGACATCTCTGCCAAGTGTAATATTCATCCGGATGGTGTCATTGAACAAAAAGACCTCCTGCGGGACATATCCTATCTGCTCCCGCCATGCGTTCATGTCCAAATCACTTAGAGGGACGCCATCAACAAGCACTTCACCTTCGTCAGGCCTAACCAGTCCGACGATCAGATCAATCGTTGTTGTCTTACCCACTCCCGATGGGCCGCAAAGTGCGGTAATTCGATTCATCGGCACGGAAAGATTAAAATTTCTGAGCACATCCCGGTCCCCATAACTAAGGGAGACATCGCGCAGCCCGACCTCGCTTTGAAAATCAACTGATTTTTTTCCCGTCCGGCACTCGCTCTGCGAATTGATTTCATTAATTTTTCCAATAAGAGAGATCAAATTCCCTTCAAGTATCCCATAATTCTGCATCGTCTGTTGAAAGCTTGAAACACGTGACAGAATGCGGTGGAAATAAAATGCCATAACAAGAATCAAGGCGGCATCTATCTTCATTAAGACGTATCCCACGTACAAACCGCCTGCGACCAGAACCGTTGTAAACGGCTCCTGGATCGAGCTCATCAACCCCATGCCCATGGCACTTTTTCTTGCGGCCTCTTTAAATTGCTCAGACTGATCCTCAATATGCCCAACAAGAAGCCGTTCCACATTCATAACCTTCAGCGGCTTCACTCCCGCGAGAGCATCAGTGAAAATGGCATTCATGGCATTTAATGCATTGGTTTGCTTTAGCCCGGCGGCGCGTATTCTTTTTATCAAGAAGTTTAAGGAAAACATCATCAAGCTTCCGCAAGCAATACCGGCAAGAACAATCTGCCAAGAAAAAAATGAAGCTACGCCAAGGTAAACCACCGCCTGAATAATGTGCGAAAGAGCAAGCGCCAGTATTCGCAGTCCTCTGCCAGCAAGAGTGCTCTCAGTGGAAAGTGCGTAGGTTAACTTTCCTGCCGGCTGCTTGATGTAGTAGCTCCAGTTTGCCCTGAGGAGACCGCCCAGCAACCTTGTTCTCAGACGAGTAGCAACCTCTGCCTCGACATACCCGACCTGTTTATACGCCAGCAAAAAGATGACGGCTCTTCCAACCATTGCAGCACAAATAATGACAAGAACATTAGTCAGCGAAGGCACAACATCAAAATGGGAAAAAACCATTTCAATGTTTTTCATCAGAGGGTTGGAGGCATTCCCATCGATTAGCGCGCTAAGCAAGGGAACAATACTTACGGCACCAATCGACTCCACGGCTCCAGCAAGCAGAAGCAACAACAAGGTTGCCACTATCTGACGCGGAAATTCGCGGAAATAAAATAAACAAGTATCAATAAACATGCTTTTGCTTAAATAACATCTTAATAGCAGGGAACGGTCCAAGACCAACTCCCAAAGGGTTTTGTCTAGAAGGCAAAATAAATAAAGGGTGCAGCAGTCCCGCGGTAATAAATGGCGGCAAATAATAACAGACCTGCGACGGTTGCCCTTGCTTCCAGCCTTAACTCCAGCCACATTTTTCCCAACAAGGGAAACGCTGTCTCTCCAGCTTGAATAGCTAAAGCCAATGCAAGAGCGGCAATACAACGGATATCGATGGGAGCAGAAAACAGAGTTCGGTATGCTCCAGCATCTAAAAACGATGTAAGAATAGACCCCAGTGTTTCCAAATTTTCAACGCGAAAGATCAGCCAGCCAAAGACGACGAAGATAAACGTCACCCCGATTGCCATAGGCTTGGGCAACCTCACAAATAACCGGGCCACTCTATGCAAAGTCAGCAACAAGCCATGATAGGCTCCCCAAATGACAAAGTTCCAAGCAGCACCGTGCCAGAAACCGCATAGAAGCATGGTTGCCATAAGATTTATTATAGTCCGCCACGCCGAACCTCGACTTCCCCCCATTGGGAAATAAACATAATCTCTCAGCCAGCGTCCGAGTGTAATATGCCATCGGCGCCAGAATTCACTCGGGCTATGAGCCAGGTATGGGGCATAAAAATTCTTTGGCAAGTAAATGCCACAAATCAATGCCGCCCCACGCCCCATATCCATATAGCCGGAGAAGTCACCCCAGATCTGAACGGAATATAAAAGAATGGCCATCCAGAGAGTGACAGGATCAAATTGTTCAGGGGCTGCGAAGATCGGGTCAATTACCTGCGCAACTCGGTCGGCGAGTACCATTTTTTTGAACAGCCCAAGAATGAAAAGCTCCGACCCCTTGAGGACGTCTCTTTCTTGAGCCCGGGGCAGCGCATGGACTTGAGGAATAAGTTCATTATGCCGAACAATAGGGCCCGCAATGAGCTGGGCAAAAAGACTTTGAAACAAGACGAATTCCGTGAAGCTAATCGGCTTTGTTTCACCTCTTGTGTTATCAATGAGATAAGCTATCCCCTGTAGCGTATAGAAGCTTATTCCTATAGGAAGTTGATGAGAGATAAAAAAGCTGGTCTCCCAGCCATCCAATGACAAGGAAGCCAGGGAAGCGACCCATCCCCAATACTTCCACATAAACAGGTTCCCAACCAGTAGGCCTATGCCGCACGCGGTAATAAGCTGAGAGCGTTCAGAGTAACGCCGCGCCAATGACAATACGGCCCAAATCAGAGAGATAACAAGACAAAGCACTATGGTCGTTACGAGACCAGACCAACAGACAAAAACAGCAGAAAACAACAAAAGCACCCATTTTCTTGCTGCTTGGCTGGTGTATTGAAGCAGTATACCAACAAAACCGAGAAGTGCGACGAATTCAAAGGAGGAGTAAATCAACTCGCCTCCTTCAATCTCTTGGCAAGCGCCTTAGAAAACTTGACCGCTCCCAAGGGGTTCAGGTGGTGAAGATCCATCTCACAGTTTCCACGTCCCTTGGCCCCAAAAAAATCTGCATCTGTCAAGCCGAAAGCGGGAAGTGAGGCAATGATGATGTCGTCTCCCACTATCTTACGCACCCGTGGCAGATAATTAAATCCGTCAACGTACGTATAGTACTTCTCGGTCAATGGCATCACCAAATATACTACCTGATGAGCCAATTGCGGAGCAATGTCGGCAATACGGCGCAGTGCATCCATCTGCTCCAGGCTTACCCCTTCCGGGAACCGTTGCTTTGGTGAAGATTCAAACTGTTCTTCTCGCTTCCGAGACTCGACGTTTCCACATGACGCAAGAACACTAAGGTCTTGCTCGGTCACAATCCATTTTTCTCGACTGTGGGTAACAAGTTTTTTGGCTCCTTCTAGAGTTCGTTTCAACGAAGTCAAAAACGAAGGTTTGCTTGAAAGCGACTTAATTTTAGCATCCCACGCCTTTAAATCACTGGAACGAACTGAAAAAGAGGAGTCATCGACGCATATTATCACAACCTTGGACTTGCCCCTTTGCATGACCTTCACTTGTTGCATAAGGAGTTCTTCGGTTGTTGCGCTCGCCGCACTCACGGCAAAATTTAAAACTGTCTCAACGCCCAAAGTTTGAGCCAGCACTTTCGGATTGATTCCATCTCGAGCTCTGGAAGTTCCAAAAATGAGAACGTCCGGAGTTCGTTCCTCCAACAAACGGAAAGGAAGTTCCAAGGGTATATACACATGTGCCTTGCGATCGCTTCCAACCAGTACTGTCGTAAGGGCAAATTCGTCTTCCGAATTCAACGGCGGTCCGGCCTTGTCCAAAACATCTTCATACCCAGGGAACAGTGTCTCGAAAACCGATTCACAAAGTGCTGAATCCCGCTCTGCCACCCCCTTGCTGAATCTCAAAAAATCATCTGGAAGCCCTAAAGCCAACTGTCCATATCCAAACGAGGATACTGCTAGATTGACACCAATTGAACACAGCATGACGATCAGGATCGTCAGATAGTACTTCCTCAAAAGCCCCGTCATGTTATTTCCACTCAACGCCGGTTTATGGCACCATCCCCATGGGACCACTGTCGTCCTGTTCGGCTTTAGAAACTGTTGGCAGCCGAACCACACCTTTATTGACCATAAGTTCAGCCAATTCCCAATCCATCGGGAAATTCAGATCAAATCCCTCATACCCCTCTGAGACGAAGGGGACCATGGGGGCTTCGGCGATGACCCCTTTCATGAGAGGGAGAGATGTCTTCGCTATCTCAAGGCTGGCATTTTGAACAAATATCTCAGGAAGCGACTGATAGGGGGTGCTATGCCAAGGCGTGGCTCCTTCATCCGGATTTACGAAAAGCGGTTGTAATCCGCCATCCTGTATCTTCCACATTTTATACGGATGCTCATGGCATTTTTGGACCGCGCGCAATGAGCTCGCCCACGGGCTCTTTTTCATGGCTTCCCATGCACGTACAATGGTCTCGCTCTGCCTGAACGGATTAGTTGGACGCAAAAGGAAATAATAGTCGGGCAGAGTTCCCCGTTCTGCCAGATAGAGCAAGGCGTGGCGTACCCAGTCAATATCGGGAGACAGGTCGGCGGAATAGGCTTCTGGCCGAAGGAAAGGAACGTGAGCCCCATACGAACGAGCAACTTCCGCAATCTTCTGACACTCGGTCGAAACTATTACATCCGAAAATATCCCAGAACCCAAAGCCGCAGCTATCGTATATGCGAGGAGCGGATGTCCTCCCAACTGCCGTATGTTCTTCCGTGGTATCCTCTTGGATTGTGCTCGTGCAGGGATCAGAGCAACCGGTTTATTCATCGCGCAACACCTCATCAAACCGGTCCACTAACGATTGGGCATCCAAACCGTGATGGGCAAGGACTTGGGAATTTGTCCCGCACACGGCTATTCCTTCGACACCTATTTGCACCAAGCGAGGAGCAGGACTACGCAGAGAGGCAAGAGCTTGGCCCAAAGTCGTCCCCTGCCCACCGTCAACCTGATGGTTATCCAAGCTGAAGAGAATGTCTGTATCCTTGACAAGGTCAGCAAGCCATGCGGAATCCACCGTGCTCAGCCATGGCAGTTCAACCACGCCAATGTCATGCGGAGAAGCGTTGGCAGCAGCCAACGCCTGTGAGACAAGCACTGGACCATAGGCAAAGCATAAGGCCTTCCGCCCAGGCAGCAACACTCGCCCGTGCCCAATAGCGGCAGGAATTGCCTCAATATCAACACGTTCCCAAGGAATAGAGCAAATTCGCAGATACGACGGACCGGCATGATCCAGCAGGGTGGCAAGCAACCACGGGACATCAGCTTCACAGCAAGGCTCTGCCATCAGCATGTCGGGGATACCCCGCAGCGCGGCTATATCTCTGACGGCTTGGTGAGAGTGTCCAGGCCCTCCCGGCACCACTCCGGCTAAAAAACCCGAGTACGTGACATTGGTTCTTTCTGTTGCGTTGTTAAATATCTGTTCGTTGGCTCTTGCAGTAAGAAAACAAGAAAAAGAATGGACGATCGGAAGGAATCCTTTGCCAGCCATCGCTCCAGCTTGTGAGACCATATCCTGCTCGGCTATGCCGCACTCAAAAAAACGTTCACGATGCTCGGCAGCAAACTTTCCAAGCCCGCAATCGAATTTAAGGTCTGCATCAAGAGCCACCAACTTCTTTCGCTCCTTGGCGGCATTAGCCAAGGCATCTTCGTAGGCAGGCACCAGCTTTTGCAGATAAGGCAATGGATTTGCGCATTCCCTGGAAGGGCCTTTGTGAAAAGCGATAGCCGGCCCTCCAGCAGATCGAAAGGCCGCTTCAATTCGCTCCTTAAGTTCCCTAAATGCCTCTGAATACAGTTCAGGATCAACCGCACCACTATGGTAAGGGTAAGGAGTGTCGTCGTTCTCATCCGCTGAATGCAAGAATCGCAAAACGCCATGTCCTTTCCCCGTTTCCGCAAATATGACCTGAGGCCTCTTCCGCTCTTCAGCTACAGAGGAAAAGACTTCTTCCAATCCTTCGAAATCATGACCGTTGACGGTTTCCACCCGCCATCCACATGCACGAAAACGGCTCTTCACATCGCCCTGCGGAGAGGTAAGATCAACCCAGGTATCGGATTGAATGCGGTTGCGATCAACAATTGCCGTTATCTCCCACATGCCCGATTTCACGGCCGAGGCAAGAGACTCCCATAATTGCCCTTCCTGCATCTCTCCATCACCAAGCATGACGAAAATACGCTGTCCCTTCTGTCTGCTCAGGCGGTTGGCCTGTACCATGCCTTTGGCCTTGGAAATTCCCATCCCCAAAGAGCCTGTATTGGCTACAATGCCAGGCGTACTTACATCAGGATGCCCGGGCAGGCCACCGAGCTGACGTAGTGTATGAATGGAATCGAAGGGAATCAGGCCCAAGGCTATCATTACAGAGTACAGCCCAGGAGAATCGTGTCCCTTTGATGAAAAGTAGATATGCTCAACGTCACTACCGAGTTGTAGCTCCTTAAGAAATAACCATGTTACAATATCCAGACTGCTGAAACTGGAGCCGATATGACCACTCCCCGCCCTTTGAATCATGTACAGGGTGTTCAAACGGCACATGTCGGCCAAAAGACGCCCCCGCCAAACAAGAGGCTTGTCCATTTCAACAACATAATCAAAAAACGTCCGGGGTATATACAACGGCTCCATGCCTTCTCCAGTGTTGGACTCTATACTTAGTCATTCTCTACCAGCTCGAATGTAACCAATTGATCTTCTGGCACATTCTCAAGCAACGTCTTGCCTATCAGGTTGTCGATCTCATAGGGAGGAAGACCATTGCCTGGGCATTTAAAAGCAAAATCATCCCATTCTAAAACGTGACACGCAGGCAGGTCTCTTGCGGCGACAATAGATTTCGACATCTTGAAAATAGGTGATTTTTCAGAGGGCGTTGCAACCTTGACTCCATCACCAAGAGCGAGTTTCGCTCTACGTAAGCTTTTTACAGCCAACGAGAGGCCTCTCGGTGTCAAGGAAAAGGAATGATCGGTTCCCTTCCAGGCGTGATTGAGAGTAAAATGTTTTTCCACGATGCGAGCGCCCAGAATGTAAGCAGCCAAGCTCATGGTTGTACCGTTTTCATGATCTGAAAGACCAATTACGGCATTTGGAAACTCTTTGCGATACGTGGAGACAACGGATAAATTCATCTCCGAATAATCCAATATGGGATATGCTGCCGTACATTGCAAAACGGCAACCTGATCATTGATGGCTGTAATTGTCTCATAAGCACGGACAACATCTTGCAAATCCCCGCCCCCAGTACTGATCAAGATAGGCTTTCCGGTCTCCGCAATACGCTTTTGCAAAACAGTATTACGCAAATCCCCGGAAGCTATCTTGTAAAAGGGAATATCGAGCTCTTCAAGGACGTCCACGCTATTTAAGTCAAAAGCCGTCGAGAACATGGAGATGCCTAACTCTTTGCAGTAGGCCTGTATTTCAGCTAATTCTTCGAGCCCCAGTTCTAAAAACTCCCTATGTTCTCCATAGGTTTTCCCATAGCTATTTTCATTTTCATAGGGAGAATTGAATGCTTCTTTGGTTAGGAAGCTCCTATTGTCTCTCTTTTGAAATTTAACAGCATCAGCTCCGCAATCTTTGGCGGCCTTGACCATCTGCTTGGCAATCTCCACATCTCCCTGGTGATTATTGCCAATTTCCGCGATAACGTAGCAATCAGTCTCATCATTAACGAGAACGCCGTCGAGGAATATCTCTCTATCCATGTTTCCTTTTCCTGTAGTTACACCAGATCAGGCAAAATCACTGTGTAAACATCTTTAAGATTTGAATAAACATCCAAAGCCTCGGTTCCTGGCTCACGGGTTCCGTTGCCGGAAAGCTTGAGGCCACCGAAAGGCATGTGCGGTTCGCTGCCGTATGTTCCAGCGTTAATCATTACAACACCGGTCTGTACTCTGTTAACGAACTCGCCAGTTCGATGAACGCTCTTGGTATGAATAGCGGCGGTCAGCCCATAGGGCGAATCATTCACGATCTCAACCGCCTCATGAAAATCCCGCGCAGAATAGAGTACCGTGACCGGGCCGAACACTTCTGCCTTGGAGAGTTCATCTTTTCTTCCCACTTTCTCCAGGATCGTCGGCATCATATAGCAGCCATTCTGATGCGCATCCCCATCGAGACGTTGGCCTCCGGTCAGAAGGCGCGCACCACCGGCAAGAGCGCGTTCAACTGCGCTCTCCATACTCTCCAATTGTTGCCGGTTTATAACCGGCCCAAGATCGTCGTTATCAGTTGGGCCCAATGAAAGCTTCTTTGCAGCTTCAACAAACCGCCCTCTGAACTCTTCATACATGCTTTCAAAAACCACAATTCGGGAAGCGGCGGCACACCGCTGTCCAGCGTTCGAAAATGCTGACAAAAGTGCCCATTTGACAGCATTGTCCATGTCGGCATCATCGCACACGACTAGGGCGTTCTTTCCGCCCAACTCCAAGGATACACGTCCCAGGCGCTTAGCCATAGTAGTGGCGATACGCCGCCCCACAGCAGTTGAACCGGTAAAGCTGACCACATCCACTTCTGGGTTCTCGACCAAAGGAGTTCCAGCCTCTTCGCCATACCCCTGAACGATATTCAAGACGCCGTCCGGCAACCCGGCAACCTTAGCAATGCTGCCTACGATCCAGGCAGTTGCCGGAGTATCTTCAGCGGCTTTAAGTACGACGGTGTTACCACAGATAAGGGCCGGAAAGATCTTCCAAGCAACGTTGGCTATGGGGGTATTCGCGGCGACAATCAGGCCGGCAACGCCAAGAGGTTGACGGACGGTCATGGCGGATTTTCCGTCCACGCCACTTGTAGTGGTCCGTCCGTAAAGTCGCTGCCCCTCCCCCGCATAAAATAAGGCCAAGGCTATAGCACCGTCGGTTTCACCCAGCGCCTCGCTTGGAGCCTTGCCCGTTTCGGCGGCCACGATAGCGGCGACTTCTTCACGCCTGGCCTTAATACCCATGGCGAAATCATGCAAAAGTTGCCCACGCTGAACAGGATTTGTGTTGCTCCACATCGGCCATGCTCTACGGGCCGCACGCACAGCCTCGGCCACCTCTGCCTTATCTGAACGGGTGACTGAGCAAAGCACTTGTCCATTATGAGGGGAAACCTTGTCGAAACACCTATCCCCTGTAGCAAATGTTTCTCCCCCTGCCACCCAGTTGCCAATTTCATCAGGAAAAACTGTATTCATATATCGACTCCGTTCCATTACCAACACGTATAGCCACCATCCACGAGAATCTCCGTCCCGGTAACATAGGACGAAGCGTCAGATGCGAGGAAAACGAGCGGTCCTTTCAGTTCCTCGGCATTCCCCATCCTCCCCATAGGAACTCGGGCACAAAATTTTGACTTGAAAGCCTCGTCCTGTCCTCCAAGAATTCCTCCAGGAGAAAGCGTATTGACGCGCACGCCGTGGGGGGCCCAATGCGAAGCGAGATATCGTGAAAAATTCACTACAGCGGCCTTGGAGGCACCATATGCTGGAGGCTTCAAAAACGGAGGATCCACTTCGATATGATCGTACATGCGCGAATCCGGGGAGATCATTCCGTACATTGAACCTATATTGATGATGCTCCCTCCGCCAGATTCAATCATGCTTTCCCCAAAGACTTGGGCGCACTGAAATGCCCCGATAGAGTTGACCCCAAAGATGGTTTCACACACTTCGAAAGGAACTGTGGTCATGTCATAAGACGTTGACAGGCCTCCAGGAGGCTGATCTATGCCAGCATTGTTTACCAAAATCGAGGGAGGGCCAAACTTTTCCCTGCACCAAGCCAGCACCGCTTGAAGCTCTTTTCGGCTCCTAACATCTGCATGGCGAATCGCAAACCGACCGGAAAACATTCCGCCTAATTGAGCTATCAGGGAATCCGTGTCTTCGGTCTGCAAATCGAACCCGACGACACTGGCCCCTGCCTCCAGAAGGGCCTCGGCCCATACAGGTCCGAGATTTCCCATAACACCAGTTACTATCGCGACCCGACCATCTAAACTGAACTTCGATATTTTTTGCATGATCGTTTATACAACCTTCCAGTTCGGCCTGCTTAAAAATACGTTCCGGCTTAATTCGAATTCATTCGGCCCAATATCAATGGCTCGCACTTTCCGTCCGACCTTGTTTTCCACGATACGGCACAATTCCGCCATACGATCTTTGTCAACATTTCCTACGATAAGCACGTCGATCAGCCCGGAATCCTTTCCTTGCGCGTAATCATCCAAGATATACACGGCTTCCACCTCGCCTAGGCTGGCGACGACTTCGTCCACCAGCTTGTCGATGCCGAGCGACTTTCGGACGATGGAACTGATCTCCGGGAAAAAGGGATGTGCCTTGTTGGCCCGGAAATACACGCTTCGTCCGTTCTGCTCGCGCTCCAGATAGCCCGCCTCGCTCAAACTGTCCAATTCACTTTTCAAGGCATTAGGAGACTGTGAGAATTCCGTGGCCAATTCTCTGAGATAACAAGACACTTCCGGATTGAGAAAGAGCTTGAGAAGCACTTTTATCCGTGTTTTTGAGGTAAAAAGCTCAGTTAGCATGTGTGTTTCGTACAATTTTTTTGTACGGAACGCAACCTTAGTCGGAGGATTGCACCTTGATCGAGCCAAATGATGATATTTCCGAACCAATAGGATTTTTTCCCGCCTCTTTCGTTCAGAAAAGGACTTTCCCCTATTGCCCTCGACCGGTGACTATGGCTTATATGGCCCATATTTTCCCGGCCGCAAAGTCGGGAACTCCCCCCGAAAGGCCTCAATCACCGCCATGAGGCCTTTCTTCTTTTCAACACCGAAAACCATCTTGCCCTGCGGCATGGCTTGCCCTCAGGGCAAAACTTTGGCAATCAGTCGACTGACGATTCGCACTGCAATCCCGATTACATTATGACGCGACTTCTGCTCACCATCGGATTCTTCCTTATCCTCACCCCCGTCGCTCTGATCCGGCGGGCGGCGGGATACGATCCCATGTCCCTGAAACGATGGAAGGATGGGCCCGAGAGTGCTTTTGTCAAACGGAACCACACCTTTGCTCCCGGAGACATGGAGTCTCCCCGCTAGACATGCCTGACGCCATCCTCGGGATTTCCGCCTATTATCACGACTCCGCAGCGGTACTGCTGCTGGACGGCGAGATCGTGGCCGCGGCCCAGGAGGAGCGGTTCACGCGCAAGAAGCATGACGAGGGATTCCCCCACCATGCGGCCAGGTATGTGCTAGATGAAGCGGGGCTCTCCCTGGCGGATTTGAGCGCCGTGGCATTCTACGACAAGCCCTATCTCAAGTTTGAGCGGCTGCTGGAGACCTACAACGGCTTCGCGCCCCGGGGGCTTACCAGCTTCCTCTCGTCCATCCCGGTGTGGATCAAGGAAAAGCTCTTCATGCGCAAGATGCTCAACGAGGAGCTGGACCGGCTGGGCAGGGGCAGACCGAAAATTCTCTTCCCCGAGCATCACCTCTCCCATGCGGCCAGCGCTTTCTATCCCTCGCCCTTCGAGGAGGCCGCCATCCTGACCGTGGACGGGGTGGGCGAATGGGCGACCACCACCATCTGCAAGGGATCGGGCAAGGACATCTCCGTCCTGCGGGAACTGCATTTTCCCCACTCCCTCGGCCTGCTCTACTCCGCGTTCACCGCCTTTTGCGGCTTCCGGGTCAACTCCGGGGAGTACAAGCTCATGGGACTGGCCCCTTACGGCAATCCGGGCGCGGCCAGGGTGGAGCAGTGGAAGCAGGCCATGTACGACGAGCTCATGGACGTGCGCGAGGACGGCTCCCTGCTCCTGAACATGGATTATTTCAACTACGCCACCGGGCTGACCATGTGCAACAACGCCCGCTGGGAGGCCCTCTTCGGCATCCCGGCCCGTCAGCCGGAGAGCGACATCACCCAGCCCTACATGGACCTGGCCCTGGCCATCCAGCAGGTCACCGAGGAAATCGTCTTTTCCCTGGCCGAGACCGCCCGGGAACTGACCGGCTGCGAGAACCTCGTCATGGCTGGCGGCGTGGCCCTCAACTGCGTGGCCAACGGCAAGCTGCTCCGGCGCGGCACCTTCCGCGACATCTGGATCCAGCCTGCTGCGGGGGATGCAGGCGGTGCCCTTGGCGCAGCCCTGGCAGCCCGCCACATCTGGCAGGGCAAGGCACGCTCACCCGAACCTGACGACGCCATGCAGGGCGCGTACCTCGGCCCCGAATTCCACGAGGCCGACATCAACCGCGTAATACGCAAACACAATGCTCCCAACGAGCAGTTCGATGATTTTTCCGCACTTACCGAAAAAGTGGCCGGGCTTCTGGCCGAAGGCAATGCCGTAGGCTGGTTCCAGGGACGCATGGAGTACGGCCCTCGCGCCCTGGGCAACCGCTCCATCCTCGGCGATCCCCGCCACCCGGAGATGCAGAAAAAGCTCAACCTCAAGATCAAATACCGCGAGGGATTCCGCCCCTTCGCTCCCTCGGTCATGGAGGAGGAAGCCGCAGCCTGGTTCGAGCTCGACCGCCCCTCCCCCTACATGCTCATCGTGGCCCCGGTGGCCGAAGACAGATGCAACCCCCTTCCGGACGGCTACGACGCCATGACCATGTACGACCGGCTCTATGTCCAGCGGTCGACCATCCCGGCGGTCACCCACGTGGACTATTCGGCGCGCATCCAGACCGTGAGCAAGCGAACCAACCCGCGTTACTGGCAACTTATCGATGCCTTCAACCGCGCCCAGGGCTGCGGCCTGGTGGTCAACACCAGCTTCAACGTGCGCGGCGAACCGATCGTCTGCACCCCCGAAGACGCTTACGCCTGCTTCATGCGCACCGAGATGGATTACCTGGTCCTCGGCGATTTTCTCTTTGCCAAGGCCGACCAGCCGGACTGGAAAGAAGAAGGCGACTGGCGCGACCAATTCGAACTGGATTGATCCCCCCCGGCCTGCCCATCAGTTTTCTTGCGCGCATCGCTTCCATGGCGATGAAGCAGAAAATCCTGCCTTCCCTGAAAAAGAATAATAAATTCCGTGACAACAACTTTGGGTGAGTTGTAGGCTGAACCCGTTTGGGATCAGGGGGAACACTGTCGTCTGAGAGGTAGGCATGATCTTCGGCATCGTACTCGCTTCCACGCTACTCCAGTTCGCGGCCGGACTGTTCGCGCTCAGGCTGGTCGCCAGTTCGGGCCGGAGCCTCGCCTGGGCCCTCCTCTCGTCGGGCATCTTCATCATGGCCTTCCGGCGCACGCACACCCTCTTCCAACTCTTCCAGGGCGATCCGGGGCCGCCGTTCTCCTACGAGGTCCTGGGCCTGGCCATCTCCGTGCTGGTCTTCGCCGGGATCGCGCTGATCGACCCCCTGTTGCGCGAGCTAAGGACCTCGGCGCAAAAGCTGGCCGAGAGCGAGGAACGCTACCGGACAGTGGCCAGTTTTACTCACGACTGGGAGTATTGGCTCTCCCCGAACGGTCACTACCGGTACATCTCACCTGCCTGCGAACGGATCACCGGATACACGCCGGACGACTTCACTGCCGAACCGCTCCTCCTCCATCGCATCATCCACCCGGACGACAGGGAGCGGGTCCTTGCCAAACTCTCGTCCCTCGCCGCTCTGGGTGAGCCTCTGCACTTCGATTTCCGCCTCATCCGCAAGGACGGGACCGCACGCTGGGTGGCCCATGCCTCGATTCCGGTGACCTCGCCCGAGGGAGCCATGCTTGGCATCCGGGCCTCGGTCAGGGATATCGACCAGCGCAAACGACTGGAAGCGGAGATCAGGGAAAACAGGGCGCTCTACCGGGGACTGGTCGAGAACTCCAGGACCCTGGTTCTTCTGTTCGACGCGTCGGGGAAGGCAACATACGCCAACGCATACGCCCTCAGACGCCTGGGGTACGGAGAAGAGGAACTGCGCGAAAAGACAGTGCGGGATATCCTGCTCCACAGCGCGGCCCAACTTCCGGAAGACGGCGAGAAAAAAATCGAAGCATTTCTTAATTCCGGCCAACGGCTGGAACTGGAAATCGAGACCCGCAGGCCCGACGGCACCACTTTCTGGGGAGAATGGGCCGGCTCCTTCATCGGCAACGTGGAGAGAAAGATCGGCCAGTATATCTGCGTGGGCATCGACGTAAGCCGCAGGAAGGCCCTGGACAAACTCAAGGAAGAAGTTACCCGCATCGTACGGCACGACCTCAAGTCCCCCCTCTCAGGCATCATCGGCATCCCCCGGGTCCTGAGACGAGACGACAACCTCACTCCGCGCCAACAGGATCTGCTGCAAAGCGTGGAGGAAGCAGGCACGGTCATGCTCGACCTCATCAACCAGTCCCTGGCCCTGTACAAGCTGGAGACCGGCACCTACGAATTCGACATGCGCGAGGTGGATATCGCCAAGCTGGTGCGGGAGGTTCTGCGGCACCTCCAGATCGGACGTGAAAAGGCTGTTCCGGTGCACTTCAATCTGAACGGAACTCCGGCGGATGAAGAAGCCTGCGCGATGATCCGTGCGGAATACCCGCTTCTCTTCTCCCTACTCTGCAACCTGATGAAGAATGCCCTGGAGGCCAACGAGGGCCACCCCGTGAGCATAGATGTGGACGTGGAGGAAACAAACGGCTGCGTCATCCGCATAGCCAACGCCGGAGTCGTACCGGAGTCCATCCGGGAGAGATTCTTCGACAAGTACGTCACTGCGGGAAAACCGGGCGGTACAGGTCTGGGCACCTACAGCGCCAGGTTGATCACCCGGCGGCACGGCGGCGACATCTCCATGCACAGTGCCCCTGGCCAGGGCACCACGGTCACGGTAACCCTTCCGGCGCCGGAAGAGGAACCCTGAAAAAACAGCCCGTTGGCATTTCGGCCAAATGGAGCAGGCGCAGGCGTCGCCACACGCGCTAGCTCTCCGCGTCCTGCAGCAGACCGTCGAGAACCTCCTGCAGATTCTTCATCTGAACCGCCAATTCAGCAAGCGCCTCGGATGACTCCGCCACGCTCTGGGTGGTTTCGGCAGAGATGGCATTGATCTCCTCGATGGCACGGTTGATCTCTTCCGAAGTGGAGGACTGCTCCTCGGCGGCAGTGGCGATCCCCTGAATCTGACCGGCCGAGTCCTCGGCTCCCTTGACGATGTCCAGGAGCACGTCACCCGACTTGTGGGACAGGTCCACGGCCTCGCCCAGGTCGGAAAGGGCCTTCTCCATGCTGCCGATATTCTGCTGGGCCACGGCCTGGATGGACGAAATGGATTCGCCCACCTCGTGTGTGGCCTGCATGGTCTTTTCCGCCAGCTTGCGGACCTCATCCGCAACCACGGCAAAACCTCGCCCGGCCTCTCCGGCGCGGGCTGCCTCGATGGCGGCGTTGAGGGCCAGCAGGTTGGTCTGGTCCGCGATATCGGTGATGACCTCCATGACCTTGCCGATACCCTCGGCCTGATCGCCAAGCCTGTTCATGCCGCGCTTGAGGTCTTCGGCAGCGCCATAGGTGGTGTTCATAGCCTCCACGGACCGGCTGACGGACTCGGAACCAAGCACGGCCAGTTTCCTGGCCTCTGCTCCGGTGACCGAAGCGGCAGATGCGTTCTCGGCGACTTCGAGCACGGTCGCATTCATCTCCTCCATGGCCGTGGCCGTACTCTGGACGCGCGCACGTTGTATAGCCGTGCCCCGATCAATGATATCGGCCTGGCTGGCGATCTGGCTGGAGGCATCGTAGACGCGTTCCACCACGGCGTGAATTCTCTCGGCCGCCTGGCGAATGCCCTGTTTGCGGGCCACGTCCGCCTCGGCGCGTGCCCTCTCGGCTTCGGTCATGGCCTCTTCCGCTGCCTCGGCCTTTTCTCCGGCCTCGCGGGTCCGGGCTGCGATCACCTCCATGTTGTCCCGCAGGGTGGCGGCCATGGAGTCGAGTGCGCCCAGCAACTGGGAGGCTTCGTCCCGCCCCGAGGAATCCAGTTGCACTGCATAATCGCCATCGGCAATGGCGTGGGCCGCCTGCGTGGCCCCCTGCAACGGACGGGTGATGCTGCGCCCGATGAACAGGCTCAGGACGAGCACACCCGCGAGCAGGACCGCCAGAACAGCCAGGATACGCACGGTGTTGTCCCTGACGATGGTGCCGATGGCCGCACTTATCCGGCTTTCACTCTTCTGGATATTGTCGATGTATACCCCCGTTCCGATGGCGTATCCGGTGCCGGGTATCATGGTGGAATAGCTGAGCTTGGGCTGATCCCCCGCCTCGGGCTTGGGCCAGATGTAGCGCACGAACCCGCCGCCGCCTTCAGCAGCCTTGGCCAACTCCCTGATCATGTGCACGCCGTTCTTGTCCTTGAGGCCGTCCAGGTCCTTGCCGAGCAAGGAGGTCTTGATATGGGCGATCATGACCGTGCCTTCGGTGACGAAATAATAGCCGGACCCGTCCTTCTCATAACGGAAGTCCGCGATCATCCGTTGCAGTTCCCCGTTTCGCTCCGCAGGGTCGGGGATGTTATTCAGGACTGAACCCAGCGTCGCGGCCATGCTGTCGGTCGCCACCTTAAGCTTGTCCTTCTGCCCCTCGAACATGACGGTGTCGGTCTCGTTCACGCTGAACTCCCTGACCGTTTCGAGGCAATACAGAAACGCCGCACAGGTACCGCCGATAAACAGCACCATGATAAAGATCATGGCGATGATTCGATTGCCTATGGAGAGTGATCTGAGCATGGGTCACCTTCTATGCCGGAGGGTTGGATAGAAATTTTTCAAAGGTAAATAACACGAAACAGGAATTACCACCACACCCGTACCGGAATATATACCCCACTTAGGGACTTACCCCGAAGTGCTGCATATGTTCAGTTCGCGCCTCCACCCGGTGCTATCCTTGACGCCACCCCCTCCCCGGCTTTACTGTCTAGAATCGATACCTATTCCTAATTCTCAATAAAGCGAGGACGTCATGAGCCCCCTGTTCGCCAAGAAGAAAGACAACGACTGGTTCCTCCCCGAGGATGTCCGCAAGCAGTTGACCGAGACCTTCAAGGATCTGCGTGGGCAGGTAGCCCTGGAAGTCTTCACCGAAGGCAAGAAGGATGAGTTCTCCGGCTACATGACCAAGTTCTGCGCCGATCTGGCGAAACTGAGCGACAAGATCACGCTCAGCGAATTCGGACTGGACTCCGACCGGGCGCAAAAGCTGGGTATCACCACATCCCCCACCCTGTGCGTCAACCCGGACGACTACCACATCCGGTTCCTTGGCGCGCCCCTTGGCGAGGAAGGCAAGACGTTCATCACCACCATCTTCCTCGCCTCCCTGGGCATGACCGGCCTGTCCGAAACATCCCAACCCCTGGTCGACCAACTGGATGAAGAGCGCCTGGTTCAGGTCTTCGTCAGCCCCTCCTGCCCCTATTGCCCGGGCCAGGCCATGCACGCCGTCAAGTGCGCCATCGCCAAGCCGGATCTGGTCAAGACCGAGATCGTCGAAATGAACGAAAACCCGGAACTGACCGAACGGTACGACGTCGGCTCAGTGCCGCACACCGTGTTCAACGAAGGCGCGCACCAGGGGCTGGGCCTCATGCCCGAGGAACGATTCGCCGTGGAACTGGTCTACCTGAAGAGCGCGGAAGACCTGCTGGCCGAAGGAGCCCTGCCCGGCATGAAGGACGGCAAGGCCCCGCAGCATTTCGGCTCCATCGAACCCGGCGAGGTGGACCTGGTCATCGTGGGCGCAGGCCCGGCGGGGCTCACGGCGGGCATCTACGCCGCTCGGGCCGGGCTCAAGGCCGTGGTCCTGGAGAAAAACATCGTGGGCGGACAGGTGGCCCTGACCCCGGTGGTGGAGAACTACCCCGGCTTCGCCACGGTGCCCGGCAAGCAGCTCATGGACATCATGAGTGAACACGCCCGCGAATACGCTCCGGTCCAGGAAGGGGAAGGCGTGGACTCCATCGAGCTGGGCGATCCTGGGAAGGGCGAGCCCATTACCGTGACCACCAACCGGGGCGTCTACTCGACCAAAGCGCTCATCCTGGCAACCGGCGCGGCCTACCGCCAGCTAGGCGTGCCCGGCGAGGACCGCTACTTCGGGCGTGGCATCAACTACTGCGCCTCCTGCGACGGCTACCTCTACAAAGGCAAGGTCGTGGCCATTGTCGGCGGCGGCAATACCGCCCTGACCGACGCCCTGCATCTCAAGAACCTCGGCGTGGATGTAACCCTCATCCACCGGCGTGACGAGTTCCGCGCCCAGCAGTCACTCCAAGACTCGGTGGAGCGCGAGGGCATTCCGGTGCTCTGGAACACCGTGGTGGAGGAAATCCAGGGAGACGGGAAGCACGCTAACAAGCTGCTCCTGCGCAACGTCAAGGACGAAACCGTCACGGAGTTACCCGTGGACGGCGTGTTCATCGCCATCGGTCAGGTTGCCGCCACCGGCCTTGCCCAAGACCTTGGCGTCGTCCTCGGGGAAGACGGCTTCGTCAAGGTGGACGGGACCATGCGCACCAACGTCCCCCGCGTCTATGCGGCGGGCGACCTGACAGGCGGCCTGCAACAGATCGTCACCGCCATCGGCGAAGGCTCCATGGCGGCCATGAGCGCCTTCGAAGACATAAGCCATCCCTATTGGAAGGAGTAGTCTCGAACTCCACGCTCGGCTCCCCGCAGATGACGCAGAGAACGAAAGCTCCCATAAACAAACAAGAGGCGCGCTCCCGCAGGAGCGCGCCTCTTGATTTTCTTTCAAGCAAATACGATTTAGTCGGATTCCATCTGCATGGTGACCATGGACTCGCTCAACTCGCCTGCCAGGCGGGACATGTTGACGACGGCTTCGCTGGCGTGGGCCATGGCCTCGGCAGTAGCCTCGGCGATGCGGTTGATCTCCTCGGTGGAACGGTTGATCTCCTCGCTGGCCGCAGACTGTTCTTCTGAAGCCGTGGCAATGGAATGCACCTGGGATTCGTTGGTACCCACCAGCTCGAGGATCTTCTCAAGCGACTCGCCCGTGGCGTTGGTCATGGAGGTGGCCTCCTCGATCACCAGGGTGGTCTCCTCGGTCACGGTCATGTTCATGCGCGCGCTCTCCTGGATCGCCCCGATAAAGGAACTCACCTCGTTGGTGGCCTGCACGGTCTTTTCCGCCAGCTTGCGGACCTCGTCCGCGACCACGGCGAAACCGCGTCCGGCCTCTCCGGCGCGGGCGGCCTCGATGGCGGCGTTGAGCGCCAACAGGTTGGTCTGATCCGCGATATCGTTAATCACGGACATGATCCGGCCGATGCCCTCGGCCTGTTCGCCCAGGCCGTCCATTTCCAATTTCAGTTGGTTGGCCTTGGCGTTCACCTGAGTCATGACCTCGATGACCTTGTTGACCTGTTCGCTGCCCTGCTGGGCTGTATCCTGCGCCGAGCTGGCCGTCTGCGAGGCGCTGGCCGCGCTTCGCGCCACTTCGAGAATGGTGGCGTTCATCTGCTCCACGGCAGTGGCGACCTCGGCGGTTCGCGCCCGCTGTTCCTCTGCGCCTCCGGTGGCCTGGCGAATCTGGTCCTCAAGGTTCTCGGCGGCCAGGGAGACCTCTTCGGCGACCGAGGTAGCCCCGGCCACGCCCCTGGCGATGGCCTCGTTCTGGGCTGTAATCCGGTCTTCCTTGAGCTTGATATTGGTAAAGTCCATCACCGAAGTGAAAACACCGATGAGCTTGCCGCTGGTATCCTTGATGGGTGCCGCCGCAATGGAAATGTACTTGGTGTTGCCCTTGCGGGAATCAACCTGTGTCTTGGCGAACTGCTTTTCTTTCTGCTCAAGCGCCTTGCTGGCCACGGTCTCGGTCTCGTAGCCGTAAAAAAACTGGGCAAAGGAAAGCCCGTAGAAATCGGACGGCTTCCCTTCCTGCTCCGTGAGTCGGATGATGGATTCGTTCAGCCACTCGATCTTGCCGTCCGCATCAGTCAGAGCCATGGGCGTAATGATGTTTTCCAGAATGGAATCGGTAACGCCGATCTTGGCCTTCAACGTCTCGATCAGATGATTGATCGAGTGCTGAACCACACGAACCTCTGCGAAGCCCCCCTCTTCCACGTGCATATCCAGCTTGCCCTTGGACGCTTCATCCAGAACGGACGTAGTCTTTCGTAACGGGACGATGAGCCTTTTATGCGTAAAAGACAGCCTGAGGCCGCAGATAATGATGACCGCCAGGCACATTCCGCCGACAAAATATCCATTGGGATGAAAAAAGGCCAGGATACCGACAAGAACAACTATCGCCAAGTCACTCAGAAAGAATACTTTTTCCATGATCAAACACTCGGGGTCACAGGTTTGGTGCAATTCCATTGGAATGTTTCACTTACCACCACTCCGGAATTTCAACAATATCCTTAGACTAGGAAATATTGTAAAATTTGCTACCCGGCAACCCTCGGCCTCCTCCTGCAACATCCAACTCATGGCCCCGGAAATCATATCCCCCCGGTAAGGTGCTGCTCCCAACGAAAGACGCCACTTCAGGCTGTGCAAATGCAGGAGAGAAAGGACCGCCTCAAGCTATAGACACCTGCCGGGTGTGTCAGAAAAACAGCCCAGCCATCCGTCCGGTACGGTTCCAAGCCCTGGTTAATAAGCTATTGCAGATTACCGGTTTCAGAGTAGGCCAGGCCCTCGGATGGTCCTCAAGGGAGGCCTCTAGCACCCTCGCTGTGTCGGCCCCCCATAGGACTAGACTGAACTTCTCGCTGACGAGCTTCCTGGCATGCATGGACATGCTACGCCATAGTTCAGCATCATCAAACAAGGCTTGAAGGCCATCGGCCAACGCGCGGACATCACCATACTTCACCGCAAATCCCGTTTCACCATGTTTCAGGAAACCGTTAATCGCGCCTTCGCACTCATAGGCCACCCCGGGGAGCCCGGCTCCCAAAGCTTCGGCGAGAGACAAGCAAAAGCCCTCATAGGAAGATGTCAGAACGGCGGCATGGGACGAAGCCAGGTGCCCCTGAAGCTCTCCCCATTCCAAAAAACCTAAAAATTCTATTGAATCATTTAATTCATGTTCTTTCACCAATTCGGCCAAAGATTTGCTGTCCGGCCCTGTTCCGGCAATGAGCAACCGGAACTTTCGCCCGGTTTTCCGCAATTCAGCCATCAATTCTATCAGGTGTGAGATGTTCTTTTGCTCCTCGACCACCCTGCCATGATAAATCAACCTAAACTCGTCAACGGGCGGTTGTGCCATCTCTTCCGTAATAGGCACCCCGTGACGAAGGTGGACTATATCCTTCTTCCTTTCTGAGAAAATCTGCTTCAAGTAACCCACCGCCGCATTCGAAGGGCAGATAAACCTGCTAATTATGTGCTCATACTCAATAAAAATATTGTAATAGCTTTCGTGATTATTATGGCAGACGGCCACGATGCGCACAGGCACCTCTTTCGCGTACAAAGCGCATCCGGCATACGTTGACTTTCTATAATTTGGAAGAATAACGTCCGGCTTGATGACAGACAATACCTTGTACATATTCGCAACATGCGACACCGAGTCATAAGCTGGCAAAGCATGGACTGTCGCACTTTGTGATATCCTTGCAATCAATTCATTTTCTTTATCAGCTTCAGGCATTGGACCATGGGTTATAAAATGTACGTCATACCCAGACCTGGATAATTCGCGTATCAAACGACACGTATAGATGAACACGCCACCAGTCATACCGCTATAAATTGCAACTTTCTTAGGCATGGCACCTATACCCTATTAAATATAATGAATGAACAGATCAAAACACACGGGAAACCTCATCGACATTGGATACATTTAATACTATTTTGCCAGGACATACAGTACGCCACTACGGATAGGCAAACAGATTAACGCCATCTCATCGGAAGGCTTGCATGCTACAGGTACGAAATAGCCGTGACACCATCTCCACGTTATACATGGTGCAACGCGCCCAGTTTTCACCCCAGGCAAAGCGTACGCATGGCCTCAAGGCTTACATTATTACCAGTGGACACTAAGAAAACATATGCGGTAGGTATAGGCTTGGTCAAAGTTTTCTCGCAAGCCCAAGCAGGAATCGCGGCCGAACGCAATTCAGGCCCTTAAGATGGAAAAGGAATTCATGAAGATTAAGAAGGTACTTGTCACGGGAGGGGCGGGCTACATAGGAAGCCACACCTGCGTCGAACTGCTTCAAGAGGGATATGACGTAGTTTGCGCGGACAATTTCGTCAACAGCTCTCCGATTGCCATGGACCGGGTAGCACAAATCACCGGGAAAACGATTCCTGTCCACGAATTGGACTTTTGCGACTATCCAGCAGTGAAGAAGTTCTTCACCAACGAGACCGTTGATGCTGTAATCCACTTTGCCGGGCACAAGGCTGTCGGCGAGTCCGTTGAAAATCCACTCAAATATTATGAAAACAACTTACTCAGTCTGATCAATCTGTGTAAAGCCATGGGCAAAGACATCAGGAAAAACCTGGTGTTCAGTTCATCTGCAACGGTCTACGGATTTCCCGACCAGCTCCCCATTGAGGAGGATTCCCCCGTGGACTCCTTCAACCCCTATGGCAGGACCAAGCTCTTCATCGAACAGATACTTCAGGACATATGGGCCACTGACAACGCATGGAACATTTCCATTCTACGCTATTTCAACCCGGTGGCAGCACATCCGTCCGGACTGATTGGAGAAGACCCGGCAGGAATACCCAACAACCTGATGCCCTACATTGCGCAGGTTGCCATCGGGCGCCTTGAGCGGCTTCGGATCTTCGGCGCCGACTACGACACCCCTGACGGGACAGGGGTCAGGGACTTCATTCACGTGGTGGATTTAGCAAAAGGACACGTAGCCGCCATGCGCAAACTCGAAACCTCTCCGGGCCTCATGGTTCACAACCTGGGCACGGGTCGAGGATACAGTGTACTGGAACTAGTCAACACTTTTGCCGAGGTCAACAACGTCCAAGTCCCCTACGAGATTGTCGGCCGCCGTCCCGGAGACGTGGCCGCAAATTACGCCTCGACCGACAAAGCAAAAAAGGAATTGGGCTGGGAAGCACAGTGCGGTATAAGACAAATGGTCCTGGACACTTGGAACTGGCAATCAAAAAATCCGAACGGCTATTCCTTCGACTAAACAGCCTAGCGGCGTGGGCAGCATAATAAAGCCAGGGCGGAAAGGGCATGTACTTACGCATCCCGCGGAATCATCCTTGTTTCAGCAAGACCGGTCCGTTCAGTGGAGGGCGCGGTTCCGTAAGGCTTTAGCTGGCATGCCGCTGGAAGAATCGAACGCGGTCCGCCCATTAGGCAAGCCAACACAACGAGCGCAATATAAATGAAAACCCTCAAGCGATTATACGGTTTCTTTAACTCCTCTCACGGCAGCCTTAGCGATAAAGTCCTTCGTTCAGCGGCATGGCTGGGCATTGGAAGTGTGGTTGTCAACACCCTGGTTCTTGTTCGATCCATCATCTTGGCAAGACTGTTGCTCCCCGAAGTTTTTGGCCTCATGACCACCGCCTTTATGATCATGCGGCTCGCAAACGTTTTTACGCAAACAGGCCTGAACACGGCGCTCATCCAACGCAAGGAGTCCATAGAGGACGCCAAAAGCACGGCCTTTATTCTCACGCTGCTGCGCGGAATGCTGCTTTATGGCGTCTTCTATCTGTTCTCCCCGTTCATAAGCAAATTCTACGGCGATCCCATTCTGGAAACTATGCTCAAGGTGCTGGCAATAACGTTCATCTTCTCCAGTGCCTTAAACATCAATATCATCACCTCCAAACGGGAAGTCGACTTCAAGACCGTTTCGATCTACACGCAATTTTCAAGCATCATATCATTTATCGTTACGATCACTATGGTCTACATCAAGCCGGACCTTTGGTCTCTGGTTATTGCACAGGTGATATGCTCCTTCATAAACATGCTCCTGTCGTATTACTTCTTCCCCATAGAAAAAAAATTCGACTTCAATTTCAACATTGCAAAAGAACTCATTCAGTTCGGCAAATACATGACGGGCATTTCCATAGCCACATTCCTGACCACGGAAATCGATAACTTCACGGTGGGTAAAGTCATCGGCATGGAACCCCTCGGATATTATATCCAGGCGTATACGCTGGCCAACCTCCCTTCAACGCACATCACGAGCATTCTTGGGAACATCATCACGCCCGCATACAGCAAACTGCAGGGAAGCCTGGACCTTCTGGTTGTCGCTTACCTCAAAGTCCTACGGGTCATAAGCAGCATCGTCATCCCCGCTGCTTTCGGCCTGTTCTTCCTCGCGAGCGACATTATCCTCATTTTGTACGGAGAGAGGTGGGCGCCAGCGATATTGCCGCTTAAAGTATTATGTGTCTTCGGCCTGATCAGGTCCGTTGCCTCGACAACAGGGCCCCTGTTCATTGCCATCGGCAAACCCAACCTCGTCTACCGAATCCAGACCTACAAACTCATTTTCATTTGCCTGCTCATCTACCCACTGACCCGGTTGTACGGGATCGTGGGAACAAGCTATGCCGTCATGATTCCCATGGTTTGCGAGCAATTCCTGCTCTGGAGCATGATCGTCAAGGAATTTCCGTTACAACTCAACTCGCTATTTTCGGCCTTTCGAGGGCCCGTCTGCTCTTCCTTGATTATGCTCTTATATTTGCATTACGTTGATCCGGGCGATCTGAGTCCCATGAATCTTGCTTTCAAAGTGCTGTCCGGGGCCGCAGTGTACGGAATCGCCTTTTTGACTCTGTTCTATAAGGACACGAAAACAATCTACCGTTCTTTCATCAAGAAAAGGCAATTATAATGGATATCTCTGTCTTGGTTTGCACCTGGAACAACTGCCGACTCCTACGCCGGACTCTTGATTCGATTCTGGCCAACGACACAACGGCGGGTTTCGAAATTGTCGTGGTGAATAACAACTCGACTGACGAGACGGCCTCAATTCTCCAGTCCTACGAAGGGCACAAGAACGTGGTTACCGTGCTTGAACCGCGCCAGGGCGTGAGCTATGCCAAAAACGCAGGACTACAGCATTGTAATGGTCGCCTGATAGTGCTGACCGACGATGACGTCGTCGTCCCCCCACACTGGCTGGAAGAGTATTGGAAAGCCTTCAGCCAGGACGAATCCGCACAACGCTTCTGGGGAGGGCCGATAGAAAGCGAGTTTGAAACCCATGATTTCGACCGGGAATTGCTCAACTATGCGCCGGGATCGGTCAAAGGGCTTGATCTCGGAACGCAACAGAAGAGTATCGACCGGAAGAACCTGTTTCTCGGAGCCAACTGGGCGCTTTCGAAAGAAGCCTGCTTAGCCATGGGGGGATTCAACAACAACCTTGGGCAGAACCCTTCCCTCACCTATCCACGTATCGGCGAGGAAAGCGAACTGATAGAGCGGTTGATGCGGGCTGGCTACGAAGGGATCTATCTGCCGACCATCAAAATTTTACATTTCGTCCCGGAGACCAAGCTGACTCTGAAACACATCTGCGACAGACGAAGAGCTCTTGGGCATTACAAAGCGATCCACAGCGGTGCCGCATATCCCGGCCGGAAGGTCTTCGGCATCCCCACTTGGCTCTACAAGAAATATGTATTTCATGTTGCTGCAAAATATCTGGCACGGCCCTTCTCAAGAAAAGAGTACATCCGTCATGCCGCCAGACTGTCACACATAGTTGGCGAGATGCACGGCCTGGCCTCAAAAGGTCAAAGCTAGAACCGGTTGACGCGACCAATCCGACTTGCCGGGAAACGCCAATAGAAATTGCAAAGAAATCCTTGTTCCGGGAGGAACCGAGTGAAAATAGACGTGCTCATGGCAACATACAATGGCGAGCAGACTCTGGCCGCAGTCCTAGATGGCTACAGAAAAGTTATGCCCCCCGAGCAAGGTTGGCAACTCGTAATCGTGGACAACGCCAGCACCGATGGAACGAGAAGCCTCATCAAGTCCTATGAAAACGACCTGCCGATCACTTATCTTTACGAAGCCAAACCGGGAAAGAACTCCGCTCTCAACACAGGAATAAAATCGCTGCAGGGCGATCTCGTCATCCTTACCGACGACGATGCCATACCCTGCCCCGACCTCCTGGTTCAATACCGGGAGGTGGCGGAATCCGAGGTAGACGTGTCCATCTTCTCCGGTAAGGTCATGCCGGACTGGAGAAAAGAACCACCTCTGTGGATGGTAGACTCAATTCCATTGACGACCGCCTACAGTCTCAACGCAGGCAAACACTCCGAAGGAAGCATCCCTCCCACGAGTGTGCTTGGTCCGAACATGGCGGTAAGAAGGGAAATCTTCGAGAGAGGATTCCGGTTTGACGAGTCGATAGGCCCATGCGGATCAAGTTACGCCATGGGGAGTGAAACCGAGTTCTGCACAAGACTGCACGGGCATGGTTACAACTGCCATTTCAGCGAGCGTCCCTGCGTCAGTCACATCATCCGGGACTACCAGGTCAACGGCAAGTGGCTGCTGAAAAGGTCATTTCAAAACGGACGGGGCGCAGCCAACCGGGATCTTCGCAATGCCCCTGGCGAATTCCGACTCTTGGCCGGAATACCCAAGCATTACATAAAGCATGCCGCGATCAGGACGGGGACGGTTATCCTCTCCCTCTTCTCCTTTGACAAGACGAAGATCTTTACCTCCCTTTGGGAGTGCAGCAGTGCACTAGGCCGAATCTATGAAGCGCTGAAGCTTAGGGGGACTTGATGCCGCCTTTAGCCCTCGGCCAATCTCTCTGATAACTTCTTGAATTCATTTTTCATTTCGAGATTCTGAAAGACCATCAGCTCGGGGGTCTGCAGGCCCGACATGCGCTCGAGCATGGCGTTGGCGTTCTTCATCAAAGAAATCAGGCTATGGGCGCCCTGTACAGTCTCGTAAGTGTTCAGTGCCACGTCATACTCATCCGCCACCTTTTCCCTGGCGGAAACAATGCGCGCCCGGTTCTTTTTCAAGTAGTCGGCATAGAGCAGGGCCGTGTCCCGCGTCAGCCTCTGGGCCTTGAGGTTCGACTGGTAGATCTTGCGGAATTTTTCAGGTTCGTTTGAGATCCTGTCTTCGGTCTTGTCCATGAGCGCTTCCTGTTTCTCCACGATGCCGTCGATCCTGACCAGGTAGACCTCGTCGATCTTGTGCTCGTACTGCTGGTAGAGATTGAGCAGAATGCGGAGCAGCAGCGTGTGCATTCCGTAATAGCGCTTGGCCATCTCGATCTCCTCCCCGGCCTGGGAGGTCAGCCGCTGGAGCTCCGTGGTGATGGTCTTGACGTTGTTGAACACCGAGACCATTTGCACGTCGTCGTCACCCGTCACGCTGTAGACGAGAGTCTCCACCTGCTCGCGATCCACCTGCATGCCGAGCTTGCGCATTTCTTCCAGGAGCTGGCCGACCAGTGCTTCGACCCGCTTGGCGTTGTCCTTCTCCCGGCCTTCCAGCTCCTTGATTTCCTCATCAATGGAAGTGACGTCCTTCTTCCACAGTTCCCACTTCTCGACCTTTTGAGGCGCAGCGAGACGCTCGGTGCGCAACTCGGCCACCTTCTTGCGGCAATTGAGGGAGTCCTGCTGCAACTCGGCGATGGCCGCCTTGGTCTCGGCCATGTCGGAGATACCGAGGATCTCGATGCACTCGTTAAGCAGGTCGTTGATATCGTCGTCCACGCTCTCCTTGTCTTCCTTGAACGGGTTCCAGGAGGAGTCCGGGACGTTTCCCCGCGCCTCCAGATCGGCCACGGCCTTGGAAAGCAGCGGATGGACGTCGTCCCATATTCCTTCAAGGGACGAAGCCGAAGCCGGGGCCGCAAAAAGCACCAGCATGAGGAGAGTAAGCACTACGCGTTTCATGAGAACTCCGAAAAAAGGCCGCGCCCGCACATTGCCGAACGGGACGCGGCCGTTGCGTTACAGTCTAGTCGTCGTCATCGCTGCCGCCGTCATCATCGTACCCGTCGTCTTCAAGATCATCATCGTAATCCTGATGGGCACCACGACTTCCGCCGCCACCGCCGCCCCGGCGGCCTTTTTTCACGCGGCGTTTCTTGCCGCCAATCCTAATGGTCTTTTTCTTTCCTCCGAATTTGAAGAAAAGAATCAGCACGGCCACGATAATGACTATCCCCAATATGTTATCCATCAGAACCCTCCCGAGGTTTCATACAGCAGGGGCCACAACGGCCCGGTCGGCCTAATCGTCGTCGCCGTCGTCGTAATCGTAGTCGCCGTCGTCGTCATCGCCGCCTCCGCCGCCACCGCCGCGGCCTCCGGCGCCGCCCATACCCGCGGGAACGTAGGTCAGCATTTCATAGATGGACTGGGTCGGCGCAACCCACACCCGGCCGGAACCGGAGTAGGTGTGCAGCAGCCCTTCGCCGGAAACCGACGTGGAGAACCAGGACTTGCTCGACTTCTGGACCGCGAACTCGACACTCTCGGAGCGCATGAAGGCGAACGTGCCGTCCACGCTGAGCTTTCCACCGCTCAGGTCCATGATCTCCACCTCGTCAAGCGGCACGGGCGAAAGCACCACGGCAATGCCGATGCCGGAAATCTTGGTCTGGAAGAACCCCTTGCCCCCGAAGAAACCGGCGGAGATCTTCTTCTGCTTGGCGATGGAGATGTCGAGATCGCCGCTGCCCGCAAAGAAATACCCCTTGTCCACGATGACCCCGCCCTCAAGGCCGCCGATCTCGTGCAGGAAGTAGTGGCCGAAGGTCGGCTCCAGGTAGACGTCGCCCGTGCCGCTGATCTCGTTGACGAAAAAGGTCTCGCCAGTGAGCGTCTTGCGCAGCAGGCCCTTCATCATCCCGCCGCCGCTGCTGGTCTTCATCTCCAGGTTGCCCTGCATGAAGTAGAGCGCGCCCGGCTCGAGACGAATCTTGGAATTGTTCAGGCGGATTCTGACCACCTTGGCCTTCATCCCCGCCTTGTTGGCGAAGTAGAGCCGCTCCGCCGCAAAGGTGTTCCAATATCCCTTGAGCTCCTGCAGCTCCAGGATCTCGAAGACAGTCCCGTCCTGGGCCGTCTTCGACGCCGTGATTTCGAATTTCCCTTTCAACGACATGCACTCCTCCCAATTGATGTTGTCTTACCGTTTCCGATTCTTTTTCTTGTAGTCGGCAATGGCCTGAGCCACGCCGCACGCCTTCATGGCCGAGCTTTTGATGTTGAATCGCACGCAGCCGAAATTGCCACCGATGCATGCGCCGCTGCCGCGATCGCAGGACGGGCTCTCCCCCTTGGTGAGCTGGGGATGGAACCGTGCCGAGACAATGCCTTTGCTGTTCCGGCACATGCAGTTGAGCAGATCGGTGCGCCCGATCTTCTCCATGAACTTGACGAACTTTTTCTCACCCGCATTCAGTTTGGCGATCTTGCCGCTGTAGTGCAGCGCGGCCCAGCTCTCCACCTTGGGTTTCCAGTCACACTTCTTCGCCAGTTCGCTCATTCCCCTGCGATAGGCGGACGGCCCTTTTTCCAACAGCACGCAGGCGAGCTTCTTCGACTCGTATCGAGGGGAGACCTTGCTGCACCCCTTGCCCCCGCTCCACTTGGCCATGTCAGTCTCGATGTCGTGCCGCATCCGGGCATAGGCTGCAAAAGCCTTGCCGTCCTTGCAGGTTCCCTCCATCCAGTTGGTGAAGGCCTCCTTCCCCTGCTGGTAGGTCGACTTCTGCTTGCGGGCCTCCTCCAACTTGTTGAAGAGGGCTAGCGGACAATCCAACGTCTCGAAATCCTTTTTGATCTCTTTGGCAAACCGGGAAAAATCGCTGCCTTTCCGTTCCTTCTCACGCCAGGTCTCGAACTGCATCTTGAGGTAGGACTCGATCTCCTCATCGCTGATCTGCTCGGCCTTGAGCGCAGCTCCGCCGGTCGCAAGTGAGCGAATTTGGTGTCCTTCGGTCAAAGCCTTGCGCACCATGGGGTTCGTCGGGTTGGCGATCATCAGTTCGCGCACCTTGTGATAAGGGAAGGCGTATCCCCGGCTCAGGCCCGCCCAAACCGCGTCGCCCTCCTTGCCGCCGTCGAAAGCCTCCTTGTACCCCGCGTAGAGGTTGCGGGTGGTGTCGTCCACGATGAAATCGCGCATGGCGACCATGCCTTCGTATCCTGCGGTGCCCACGGCCAGCGCCGTGGCCGTGGCCGGATGCATCTGCATGGCCGACGAGGTCAGCGTCCAGATGGCGCGCTTGTAGTCGGAGCCGCCTTCCACCACGGCAGTGCCCGTGTCCACGTTGAGCCCCACGTTCATGGCGTCCGGGGCTTCCTCCAGCCGCCTGATGAACGGGTCGCTGCCGATGGCCGCCCGCATCCTGTTCAGGAACTCGGCCTTTTTCCCGGCGGGCAGTTTCTTCACGTACTTGAGCAGCATCTCGTCCGCGGTCTTGCGGACCGAGTTGAAGCAGGCCGCGTCGCCGCAGGCGGTCATCAGGTTCTTGATGACCATGGTCATGGACTGGAGGACCACGTCGGTGTAGTCGCCCTTCTGCATGGCGGCGATGGCAGCCCCGCCGTGGGTATAGGTATCGTTGGCCATGTTGATGGCCTGGTTGATCTTTTCGCCGGACTTGATCGGCAGCTTCCACTTGGTGGCAAAAGTCATGGCCATGTTGGTCAGCGCCTGGGCGAACTGGTTGTCCCGCCCCAGGGTCAGGTCGAGCTTGGTCATGATCTCGATTTCCCGGTCTATGCATTCGCTGTCCACCTGATGGGCCACGGTCCGCAGCATGGGCGGCGTGGCATCGGTGACGTCGGCATGGAGATAGACGGCCTGGTCGGGATAGTACTGCCTGAGCAGGTCGAGGAACTCCTCCCGAAGCTGGGCGGTCTTGCCGCACTGGGAGCAATTGCCCAAGGCCTCGCCCCCGTCTCCCGGCTCGATATCCACCACCGGAATCTCGGGGACATGGAAAAACTGCTCGAACTGCTCGTCCGTAATCTCGAATTCGTCGTATTCCGGCAGGGAATCCAGCAGGGCCTGTGCCTCGGCTTCCGCTTCGGCATCCCCCTGCCCCTCCGCAAGGGCTGGCAGGACCTCCACCGGGAGGGTGATCATCACCTGATTGGCGTCCGCGCCGCCGTACATGCGCAGTTCATAAGGGCCGGGGTCGGCGGGAAGGCCGAAGTCGAACACGCCCTCGTCGGCGTACATCAGGCTCTTGCGGGCCAACGCCGCCTTGTAGGCAGCGTTGCCGTCGGCGGGCGTGCCCTTGCGCACGAACCCGATCCAGGACTTGGACGACCAGTCCTTGCGCGAAACGTATTCCACCTCCATGGAACCGAATGCCCTGGCCTCGGCGGACATGATCTTCATGGACGGCTCGCGGTCCGCATAGCCGGAGGGGAGCACCACCTCGAATCCGGCCACGAAAACTTCCTTGCTGGAGGAGCCGTTGCCGTCGAGCATGCGCAGTTCGTACCTGCCGGGCTGCTTGGGCGCGACGACCTTCCATGTGCCGGTCTTTGTCTGGCGCAAATTGAGATAAGCGATGTCGTGCTTGTCGTTGACCCCGGAGTTGCCGTGGGGGACATCGGCCGGGACCAACGCGATCCACGCCTTGGCCGGCCAGTCCGGCATGGCGTTGTAGACCACCGAAAAAGCCCTGCCCGATTCATAGGCCTCCGAATCCAGTGCGATGAGAGGCTTGCCGCCCCACTGCACCTCGCGGACCTCGAAGTCCGAAGAGGTCAGCTCCTGGCCGTCGTTGCCCCAATGGGAATACAGACGCAGGGAATATTTCCCAGGCTCCCTGGGCGCGCCAAAACCGAGCACGCCATCCTTGGCGTCCTTGACCATGACGTATCCCTTGTGCAGGCGGGAGACCACGCCGAACAGGCCGTGCTCGGCTTCAGCCGGAACCAGGGCCACAAACGCCTTGGACGCATCTACCGTCTCCTCCGGAACCTCGGCGGCGATGAACTCGCCCGGCCCGAACACCGCCCTCGGGATGAACAGGGCCGGAACCGGTGTATCCTCATCGGGAACCACCTTGATCGAGATCCTGGCCAGGACATTGGCGTCCTTGGCCGTGGAGTCGGTCATGATCAATTCATAACAGCCAGGCCGGGCCGGGACCGAGAGGGAGAACATGCCGTGGGAATGGCTCCCCAGGCGGTTGCCCTGGAGTTTCCCTGAAAAATCTACGAATTCATCCTTGATCGCTTTCCCTGCCGGATACAGGCCGTACCACGCATACGGAGTGCCGGGTCCGTCAAAACCGATCCAGACGGATTCCCGGGCGAAATACTGCTCCTGGACGTTATTGAACCCATATCCCTCTTCGCTCACTTCGTTGAACGGCTCGCAGGGGATCTCCGGGATGGGAATGCCGTCCTCCGGCCCGGCGGGCTGCACGGAGTCCACCCCGAACAGGGAGGCCATGACCCGGTTGTACAAGTCAGCAACGGTGCGTTTGGCCGCCGCGACCTCGTCCGAGGCCATGACCTCGGCGGATTTCTCCCGGGCCGCGTCCCACATCTCACCCGCTTCCTTTTTGGCGGACTGCATCTCTTCGGACGCCATGACCTCGGCGGACTTTTCCTTGGTGGCGTCCCAGAGCTCTCCGGCTCCCTGTTTCATGGACTGCATCTCTTCCGAGTCCATGGCGTCCTTTGCCTTTGCCTTGGCAGCGCCCCACAGGCTCGACGCGGAGGAGAACAGGGAAGCGCCCACTCCCTGACGGGTCCAGGCGCCAAGGCCGGTCATGGCGTCGCCGGACACGGTCATGGTCTGCGGCTTCCATTCCGGCTCGCCGCCCATGCTCCGCCACTTGGCCTCGCCCTGATACACATCGGGATCAGCGGTGGGGTGCATCCGGAAGGAGACCTCCCCTGCGGAAAAGCCGAACTCGGCCGCCGGGCCGGGGTCGGCCACCACGCCTTCGATCTCCCCGGAGTCTCCCTCGCGGAAGGACACGCTGTGTCCGTCGTCCCGCTCCCAGGTTCCGATGATGGAGAGATCATCCGCCAGGGCGGGAAATGCCCCCGACAAGACGACACACAAGGCCAGCAGCAATGCGGAGATACGAGTCATGACAATCCCTCGGCTACATCTTGATCAACGCTTCCATGAAGGTGCGCAGGTCGTGCGTCACTTCAAGCGAACTCTTGCCGCCCGTCAGCAGACGCAGCTTGCGGTCGCCCTCGGAGGGGTCCATGCGGCCGCTTCCCACGTCGCCGAGGATCTTGTTGACCTTGGTCCAGTAGTATTTGTGCTTGAGCCAGGCGTTGTAGTTCTTCACGTCCGACTTCGGCGGCATCTTGGAATCCAGAAGCGGCATGAGCCGTTTGTTGCACTCCTTGGACGTGGAGCGTGATATCTCCACGTACTTCTGAACCTTGCCGAACTCCGGGGAGCCGCGCAGGTGGTCCGCCTTGAACTTGTTGACGTCGGCGGTCTGTCCGGCCCAGGCCTTGTTGGCCTCGAGGATGCCGCCCCGGGCCTCGACATTGTGCACGATGCCGGTGATCTTGTCCGTCTCCCGAAGGGGCTTGCCCTCCTTGAGCGCCTTGGCCCTGGCCTGGGCGATCTCGGCGTCGCTGCGCTTCATGATGACGTTCTTGTCCACGTAGGCTTCGGCGTGCTTGCTGGTGGTCACCGTTTCCCAGGACATCTCGGGGCTCCGACCCGTAGTATCCCGGTAGGCCTGGTTCCAGGCGCGCTGGGCGTCCTGCATCCAGACCACCTCGGCCACGGGCTTGCCGTTCTTCATGGGGGGGAGAGGCTTGCCGTCGGGGCCGTACTGCACCTTGCGGGCGTTGTCGTAGTCGGTGTTGACGGTCTTGCCGCTGTCCGCGTTGCGGATGGCCTCCATCTGCTCCTTGGTGTAACCCTGCCCCGCCATGAGCTCCTCGAACCGCTGCTGGGTCTTGGAGTGGACCCGGTCCATGGAGTCCACGAAGGACTCGGTCATCTTGCGGTTCTTGGGGTTTCGCTCGTGGGTCTTCATCATCATCTTGGCCGGGGCCGACTCGTGGATGGCCGACGCACGGTCCTCCAGCTCGGTCTCCAGCTTCTTGATCTTCTCGGGCGCGGCGCCCTCCTGCCGGGCGCGCTCCAGCTCCTGGAATTTCTTCTTGTACGATTTGACCTTGACGCGGGCGTCGGCCACCTCCTGGCGGTACTGCTTCATGTCCGCGTCGTTGATGGCGCGGTTGAACCCGTCGTCAGGCACGCCCTTGGCCTTTGCCTTGGCCTTGACCATGCCCACGTCCGGGGCGTCGCCCGCCTTGGCGGTCTTGGGCGCGGAGCCGACCTCGCCGGTGCGGGTGCTGCCGCCCGGAACGTCCCCCGTCTTGCCCGCGTGAATCCGCCCTGCGATTCCGGACATGGCCATGTCCATGAACATGCCCTTGGCGATCTCCCAACTGGCGTAGTGCATGATCTCGAGATAACCGCCGCCCTGCTTCACGGCCTGGTCCATGCCGCGGTAGCCGTCCACAAGCACGCCGGTGAGTTTGTTGTACGAACCCGCCAGACGAAGGAAGGACTCCTTGGGGCCACCCTCGATATAGCCGGTGATGCCCTGATAGACCGTGTTGACGTGGGGGCCGCCGTACAGGGACGCGACCATGAGCGAATAGTCGGCGGCGGTCTTGGTGTACTCCGCCGTCTTGAGGCCGACATTGGCCCAGTAGGCGTCGGAATTGGCCTGAGCGAGCTCCTTGTTCCAGTGTTCGTTGGCCACCTGATAGACCATGCCGAGCACCTTGGACGCCTGCTTGGTGTTGCCGTTGCCGAGCACCTCCGGGTTCTCGTAGCCGATCTTGAGGATGCGCCGGACCTCGTCCGCCTTTTCGGGCGGCAGGTTGTCGGCCATCTTCTGGGCGCGGCGCAGGGAGAGCGTGATCTTGTCGTATCGCTGCTGGTCCTCGGCTATCTTCTGGATGAACTGGGCCTGGGCGTAGTTGTCCCACTCGGAGCGGGTGTGCACGATGGTCCCGGTCTTCAGCGTGGCGATGCGGTCCTGTTCGGCCTGGATGTCGGCCCGCTGGCCGAGCACGGTCCGCATCAGATCCGCCTTCCTCGCCGGGTCCTCGGTCTCCTGCATCTCCTTTTCCGTGCACTCCATGATCTTGGTCCAGATGGCGATGTTCGCCTGGCGCTCTTCGATGGCCTCCCAATCGACCTTCCGGCGCTCCTCCGGAGTCTTGTCATCGACCATGTTCAGCTTGACCTTGCCGTCGGCGGTGTGGGTCGTAACGGCTACGGCCGCTTCCGGCTGCTTTTTCTTGGACGGCAGCGGAACCCTCTCGACCTCATGCCCGGCCACCAGGTTGTCGAAAAGGTTTGCGGCCTGGACCACATCGCCCTTCTTGTAGTCTGGGTCCTTCTCGAACTCCACGCACGCCCTGTGAAACGCCGAGCGCAGGCGGAAGTGACGCAACTGATCCTGCACGGCGGACTTGGTCATGCTATCAACCGCTACTGCGGCGATGGATTCAAAGCCATCCTTGCGATCATCGTTAAGGATGCGCTCCCGCTCCGCCTCGCTGATCTTCAGGGCCTTCAGGTAAACATCGGGAGACGCCTGGGGATAGACCGGCATGTCCCCGTCGGTGTAACGCTTGGCGGTTATGGTGAATCGTTCGCCCTCGTCACTGTAGGAAAAATTGAAACTGTCGCCCTTGAAATGCTCGGCCAGTCCCATTTCTTCCATGGGCAAAATGTCTATGGAATCGAATTCCTTTTCTTCATAGTCTCCTGCATCGAGCATGAAGCCGTAATACTTCTTGGGCTCGCCCGTAGCGTAGACATAAAAATATATGGGCTCGTACTTGGCTCCCTCCAAGAAGGGCACGCCCTTGGGGTAGTGCATGTACCCGATCCACTCCCCTTCGGGGTCGCTCCGCTTGGCGCGGAGGCGACGCAGGTAGTTGAGCTGGTTCATGTACTCCTGCTGGTTCTTGAGCATCAGGGCGGCGCCGTCCGGCACGTCGCCCAGGTCCACCAGCTTCTTGATCACCGCGTCCATGCGCTTCTGCTGCGCCACCAGCAGGTTGCGGTACTGCTCGCCCAGCGAGGTGTACTGCGCCACCTGGAACGGGTCGTCGATCTCGGCCGCCCAGTAGGCGTGGACCATCGCCTGCTCGAGCAGCGCGGCGGTGGTGTTGACGGTGGTCCGAAGCGACAGGAGCTCGGCCAGCAGCGGGTTGAACTTGTTGAGGTAATCCACCACATCCTGATGGGGGTACTGGCGCAGAACGCCCCAGGTTTCCTGGAACTTGGCCTCGTCCTTGGCGTTCATGTCGCCATAAATGAGGCGCATGCCCTCCATGGCCGCCGTGACCGCCCCGTCCCACTGGGCGGCGGTGATCTCGTTGAGGTCGATAAACGGCGCGGCCTTGACCGGCGGCACCTTGGCCATGACCTCCTGCAGGCTCGGCATGGGCACCGGAGTCTCAGAAGCAGGAGACTGGACAGGTTCGGACACGGCCCCGGCATCAGCCTGACTCGCAGCCCCGTTTTCGGCCAGGTCCGCTCCGTCTTCCGCCTCCTCTTCTGAAGGCATGGCAGCGCTGCCGCCAACCATCTCCGCCGTCTTCCGCTTACCCTTTTCCCAGAGGTCCTGTGCGCCCTGCTTTGCGGACTGCACTTCCTCCGAGTTCATGACCTCGGTGGTCTTCCGTTTGGTCGTATCCCAGAGTTCACCGGCCCCGGAGCGGGCGGACTGCACCTCGTCGGAACTCATGACGGCATCGACGGTTTTCTCCGCGTCATTGAACAGGCCGGACACGAACCCGCCGAGTCCGCCGTCGCCCTCGGGCTCCTTTTTGGCGGTGGCCACGGGGTCGCTCTTCATGCGCACCCCGGACAGAGCCTCGACGATGAAGCCGGGCGGGGTCTCCTTGCCGTAGGAGGCATCCACGCCGCCCATGACGAGCCGCACCCGGCCGTCACGATAGGGCAGGAAGTTGTAGACCAGCAGTCCCCGGTTTTCGCCTACGGCATAGGGGCAGTTGGGCACGCCGAGCACCGTGTTCGGGCCAGAGGAAAAAAATTTCGGATTCTTGAAACCGGCGGACTTCCAACGCTGCTCGTACCGGGCGAGCCACTCGTAGTACTCGTCCTCGGACATTTCGGGCATGCGCTCCTTGTCCACCTGCATGAAGGCGGAGAGCCCGTCCTGGCTGGTCGTGAACAACCGGCTGTCCGGCGAGTCGGCGTCCACCGGCTGCGCGGTCCACTTGTCGGAGAGATCGATGACGAAGTCCCCCCAGTCCAGGTCATCGGCCAGCGCATTGCCGGGAACGGCGGCGCAAAGGAAAAAGAAGAAAAAGATGATTGAACGAATACTGCCGATTCCCCGCATGGCAACCCCGAAAATTATTGTTTCTGTTTCCGTTTCCGTTTCACTCCGTTGGCCTTGAGAGCGGCTTCAATGTCCCCGAACCGCGCCAACGAATTCTCCATTATCTTCATGACCTCGCCGTTCTCCCGGTACAGCTTGATCCCGACCTCGTTATTGTGCCGCATGGTCATGCCGAGCCCGGCGGAGCTCAGCGATCCCCCGAAGAACAAAAGCAGCGTACCAAGCCGCGACGATGTCTTGGATTCGTACGACTGGAAATAGTCGATGGAGCCCCAGGGGAAGACCCTGCTCCCGGTCCAGGAGAACTCATGGAGCCCGTCTTCGCCGATGCGGTACGCCAACTGGCTGTACCTGAGCCCCACGATCAGCAGGGCGATGCCGCAGGCCGCCATCAACCACATGGCCCCGGTCAGCCATATCCAGCCCTTGTCGATCGAAAAAACCGAGGTGCCGGGAGAGTTGGACCAGACCACGAGCAAGGGCAGCAACCCCATCACGGGCGTGAGCATAAGCCCCATCAGGTCGGGCGCGATGACGGAATTGCCCTGGGGATAGCGGATGTCCTCCGGCCCCCACTTTCTTTTGGGGATCAGAAAATACACCAGCAATCCGGCCATGGCCAGAGCTAGGCCATACCAGCGGTAGGGGCGCCAGTAGGGGTACGGGAGATCGGTGAACTCTTGAGGATAATCGTTTTGCAGGAAAAGCCAATGACGGCCTTCATCTATGCAGATATACCCGGATAGCGGGTAGCCATCCAGGGAATTGAAAGGCGCTTCGTCCCCGGCAAAGGCGAATTGGTTTCGAAAGTAGCCGAACCGCCGTGCGGCCAGATCAGGGTCCCCGTCGGGGTTCTCAAGACGTTTCGCCAATTTTTCCCAGGCCTGCCCGGAAACTTCCTGCCGCCTGCCCTCGGTGCTGGAGAACTTGAACACCTCCAATCCGAACGCCTTGTCTCCTTCCCATTTCTGATAATCTGCATAGCTCCGCTGGAAATCGGCAACACGGACAACGAGGACCTTGTCCCCGGGCCAGAGGAATAATGCGCCGCCGCACAACAATAGGCACAAGGCAAGAAAACGCCGCAGAAACTCAGTCATGATATCGCACGAATCAGGATTGGATAAAGGGCCGCTGGCAACTCAACTCAAGGACGCACACCATTCTTCGCAAGAATAAAAATACCATTAACAAAAACCAACAGTTGGTCAACAAATATTAATCCAGTGTTAACAGGGGGCTTGTATCGTTGTCTTCACCTGTGGCATAGGCATGGCTAATATCGGTGTGAGAGAAACCCAAACGGGACAACTTGCATGAACAGACTCATTCCTACAGTTATGTCACATCAGATGGCAGTACCGTCCCGTCGGGGAAAGGGCGCGGCATGAGATTGCGGCAGTCCTTCATCGCGCTGGTACTCGCGGGCTACATGGCCACGATCTTCCTCATCTATTTTTTCGAATCGTCGGCGGGCAACGCCAACATCAAGACGCTGTTCGACGCCTTCTGGTACTCCCTGGTCACACTGACCACAGTCGGATACGGCGACTACTACCCCACGACCGTCATGGGCAAGGTCGTCTCCTCGACCATGGTCTTCGCCAGTCTCGGGGTACTCGGTTATTTTGTCGGCAAACTCACCGAACACTTTCAGGCTTTAGCGGAGAGGCACAAGATGGGATTGGACGGAACGGATTTCACCAAGCATGTCATCATCGTCGGCTGGAACGACTTCTCCGAAGGGGTCGTGACGCAGTTGGTCAATGCCGGAAAGAAAGCATGCGTCATCGTTGACGAAAAGAGCCACATCGACATAATCAGGGATCATTTCAAGCGTGACAGCGTGTTCGCCACTTTTTCCGACTTCAACTGCCGGGACTGCCTGAGCAGGGCCAATGCGGCCCAGGCCGCCTCGCTGATGCCCTGCCTGGGGGACGACACCCGAAACCTGGTGTTCATCCTCAACGCCAAAAAGGTCTACCCCGACCTCTCCTTCGTTGTCACGCTGGACAACGCCGAGCTCAAGGAAACCTTCGAAAGCGCAGGGGTTCACTTCACCATCTCCCGCAACGAGGTGGCGTCCAAGATCGTGGCCAGCTACATTTTCGAGCCCAGCGTGGCCCGTTTCAACGAGGACCTGCTCGCCTCGGCAACCGGTGACAACGATTACGACATCCAGCAATACTACATCACCGAATCCTGCCGATATGCACACCATACGTACGGGGAGACCTTCAACGACCTGCGGGAGAAGCACAACGTCCTGTGCATCGCCCTCAGCCACCCCATCGACGACGGCCGCGAACTCGTAAAGCTGCCCCCGTCCACCGAGGTCGTACAGCCGGGCGACTATCTGGTCATGATGACGTCGGGAAAGGCCGTGGGGCGGCTCAAGGACATCTTCGGCGTCAACGAAGGGCTGTACTTCGACGAATAGCTGCACCAGGACATGCCCTCCGCCATGAAGCATCTTTGGGATCGATCCAACAGAACGCCACGGATTCAGTTGAAGAGACAGCGGGGCAGTGCGGGGCTGGACAACCTTGGCAGGAAGGGAGCAGACTAGCATAGGCCGGAATCGTAACTGGGGCAGGTCAATTGACTTGCCGACATATCCCGCCAACCCTCTACAGCGATGGATGCCTTATGAGATACAAGCAGGCAGTCGTAGTGATACACGGGATCGGGGAGCAGCGCCCACTTGAAACACTGAGAGGTTTCGTGGATGCAATCCTACCTGAGCCAGAGGACAGCTCGGACAGGAAATACCGCAGCAAGCCGGATCAAATGGCCGAATCCTTTGAACTTCGATGCTTGCAAGCCCCAGGGAGCAGAACTCGCCCCATCACGGATTTCTACGAATACTATTGGGCCCATCACATGCGGAACTCCAAGCTGTCTGGTGTTGTAACCTGGCTTTGCAGCTTGTTGATTCGCCCCATTGGGAAAGTGCCCAAGGGGCTGCGCCCGATTTACTTCGTTACGTACGCCGGCTTACTGCTGGCTTTCGCCATACTTCTTTGGGGCCTGATCGACCAGACAGGCCAATCGCTTCCGAACCGTCTCATAAGCCTGTATAAAACCGAACAACTATACGTTTCCGCGGGCATTCTCATTGTACAGGTTCTTATCAGCAGGTTCATGCTGGGATATGTTGCGGACGCCGCTCGTTACCTGACACCAAGCCCTGACAACATAGAGGAGCGCAACAAGATCAGAGCCGAAGGCATCAAGCTGCTTCGCTCCCTCCATGACTCAGGAAGATACTGCAGGATAATCGTTGTCGGGCATAGCCTCGGGTCCGTCATCGGCTATGACATTCTACGCCATCTGTGGGTTGAGAAGAGGAAACCTTCTCCACCAAAGGCGATAAAGCAGCCCGTAGCCAAGCACTTTGATGATACAGTTCATCCGATTCAAACGGCGACCACACCCATTACACGCGATGAGATAGAAACGTTTCAGCAGGAACAACATAAATTATGGCGGGAGCACCGCGATGCAGGCATACCGTGGCTTGTTACCGACTTCATAACGCTTGGCTCACCATTAGCGCATTCGGCATTGCTCCTGGCCAAGACGCCAGCTGAATTTCTTGAGCGCAAGCAAGAGCTTGAATATCCTTCATGTCCACCAATGCCGACAGAACAGACCCACTATCTGGAACACTACACGGATCCTCATCTGAGCCTGCGAATCCCGCATCACGGTGCGTTGTTCGCATCGACTCGCTGGACCAATCTTTTCTTCCCCTATCACAGCCTTATACTCGGCGATGTCATCGGCGGAGCCTTGGCCGACAGCCTTGGGCAGGGCATCAAAGACATCCCTGTCCAACCATCAAGAGCCGGATTCTTGAGAAAAACCTTATACTCCCATGTTTGCTACTGGGAACCGGCAGATTCGGAGCCCACAGAACACACGGACATGACATCTGATTCCCTGGAGGCCCTTCGGTCTACATTACGACTGGAAAGCCTACGATCCAAGGCCCCTTGGCCGGACCCGGATTGATTGCCCTGGCATTCTTCGTCTCCCCAAAAGCAGGGCTTGGGTGACATTCAACCATGTCACTCAAGCCATCCAGACATACGATGTCTCAATCGACGATCTCTCGCTAACGCAATGTCTTGCAACAACGTCGCCACATTGCCATGGCGCTTTGTATATCATCCATAAAAAAAACAGGACGTCAGATCATCTAAAGATGCAATCTAACGTCCTGATTTCACTCTGGTACAGGGGAGGGACGTGAATCAAATCTTTAACCAGCTAGTATGTTAGTAAATACACACACAACTCTTCAAGAACTACTCACAAAGTTACTCACACATAGCATTCCCATCTTCCAAGTAAAAAGAGCAACTTGCTAAATTATATGCCCTTGAGAAGGGGGCGACCTAGGTCCGACCTCTCTTGGCAGATGTGTCTGCCATTTCAATTCACGCCCCGTGCAGGGGGCGACTCGACAAACGGATTACGCGGGTTGAGGACAATATGTTTCAATCCACGCCCCCGTGCAGGGGGCGACGGGTGGTGTTAGTGGCTGATCAGATTGTCAAACAGTTTCAATCCACGCCCCCGTGCAGGGGGCGACACGGGTACACCTACGAGGTCCGCGCCCGTTCCGTGTTTCAATCCACGCCCCCGTGCAGGGGGCGACATTTTAAGGGGTACGTAGATCACTTTTACAACTTGTTTCAATCCACGCCCCCGTGCAGGGGGCGACGCGGAGATATACGGACGTTCCGCGCCTTTTTACCGGTTTCAATCCACGCCCCCGTGCAGGGGGCGACTCGGTCACTACCGGCACCGCCGGGGGACGAGAAAGTTTCAATCCACGCCCCCGTGCAGGGGGCGACAAGACGCGGAGCGGACATCGCGCCAACACGTTCAGGTTTCAATCCACGCCCCCGTGCAGGGGGCGACACCTTTTCAAGAGCGACGTTTCGGAGGTCGAGCTTGTTTCAATCCACGCCCCCGTGCAGGGGGCGACGGGCGGGGTAAGCCAAAGGCGCGACGACGAGCTTGTTTCAATCCACGCCCCCGTGCAGGGGGCGACCGGGACGCGGGCAACCGGGGTCGCCTTTTTGCCCAGTTTCAATCCACGCCCCCGTGCAGGGGGCGACACGCCGAAGCAGGCCGGGCCAGCGCACCGGATATCGTTTCAATCCACGCCCCCGTGCAGGGGGCGACTGGTCAGGGTGCGGATGATGTGCAGACGTTGAGCGTTTCAATCCACGCCCCCGTGCAGGGGGCGACACCCCTGGCGCTGGCCGGTGACGATGTACTTCGAGTTTCAATCCACGCCCCCGTGCAGGGGGCGACCGGCGGTGGTTACTGGAGGTCTTGCCTATGCGGCTGTTTCAATCCACGCCCCCGTGCAGGGGGCGACAGGGCAATTCGTGGCATAACTACGTGTTACACGGCGTTTCAATCCACGCCCCCGTGCAGGGGGCGACAGGGCAATTCGTGGCATAACTACGTGTTACACGGCGTTTCAATCCACGCCCCCGTGCAGGGGGCGACGGGACACGGCAGGGGTAGCATAGGAAGGTCGAATGTTTCAATCCACGCCCCCGTGCAGGGGGCGACGGGTGGTATGGTAAATGTGGACAGATCGCCTATGGTTTCAATCCACGCCCCCGTGCAGGGGGCGACACGGGCCGAACGCGGGATGTTGTCGATTTCGACGGTTTCAATCCACGCCCCCGTGCAGGGGGCGACTGGTCGCCGTAATCGGCAGATCGGGCAGCGCAGAGGTTTCAATCCACGCCCCCGTGCAGGGGGCGACCCTTGGACATGCGGAGCCCGTTCAGATCGATGATGTTTCAATCCACGCCCCCGTGCAGGGGGCGACCACACATGGCGGGTACTTCCGTCGCATCCATGATGTTTCAATCCACGCCCCCGTGCAGGGGGCGACGCAAGTGCCGAGGCGGGCACATGAGGTTGAACCGTTTCAATCCACGCCCCCGTGCAGGGGGCGACCCAGCTGCTTCTTGGTCTGCTGATCGGACGCAAGGTTTCAATCCACGCCCCCGTGCAGGGGGCGACTCCGTGACTTCAAAGTCGGTCCCGTCGTTGAGCGGTTTCAATCCACGCCCCCGTGCAGGGGGCGACATTGACGTTCGGGAACTAGGCACAGGCAAGTCCAGGTTTCAATCCACGCCCCCGTGCAGGGGGCGACTTAAGTAGTGTCACAACATGCAGATTCTGCGCAGGTTTCAATCCACGCCCCCGTGCAGGGGGCGACTGCGCACCGTGCCGTCGGTGTCGGCGATGAGGGTGGTTTCAATCCACGCCCCCGTGCAGGGGGCGACTATTCAACCCAAAATCAACCCGACGTTGTAAATAGTTTCAATCCACGCCCCCGTGCAGGGGGCGACTGCGCACCGTGCCGTCGGTGTCGGCGATGAGGGTGGTTTCAATCCACGCCCCCGTGCAGGGGGCGACTATTCAACCCAAAATCAACCCGACGTTGTAAATAGTTTCAATCCACGCCCCCGTGCAGGGGGCGACGCTCAAGGCTGTTGACGGGATAAAAAAGGGGAAGAGTTTCAATCCACGCCCCCGTGCAGGGGGCGACTCCAGTAACTACAGCCGCCGCGTCAAATATGCCAGTTTCAATCCACGCCCCCGTGCAGGGGGCGACCGAAGCGACGACCATGTCCTGGTCGATCCACAGGGTTTCAATCCACGCCCCCGTGCAGGGGGCGACGCCCAGGAAGGCCGCGCCAGCCGCCAAACCGACGAGTTTCAATCCACGCCCCCGTGCAGGGGGCGACGCCGGATACCCCGGCGCTTCCCGCCGCCGCAGGAGTTTCAATCCACGCCCCCGTGCAGGGGGCGACACAACCCCTTGCCGCCCTTGCTAGCCTCTTTCGGTGTTTCAATCCACGCCCCCGTGCAGGGGGCGACAACGAAGCCAACAGCGTTAAATATAGAGTTCATCGTTTCAATCCACGCCCCCGTGCAGGGGGCGACAATCCTGGGCCGGGGCGAGGGGCGGCACGCTCTCAGTTTCAATCCACGCCCCCGTGCAGGGGGCGACAGCGGCGACAGAGGCCGAAACCGGCGCGTGGTATGTTTCAATCCACGCCCCCGTGCAGGGGGCGACCTGATAACTTTCCTCATCCGGCGAAAGGGTAGATGGTTTCAATCCACGCCCCCGTGCAGGGGGCGACCGCCGGGGGCAACGCCTTCGCCGGACGTATAAAGGTTTCAATCCACGCCCCCGTGCAGGGGGCGACCGCCGGGGGCAACGCCTTCGCCGGACGTATAAAGGTTTCAATCCACGCCCCCGTGCAGGGGGCGACCGATGGTTAGGGCGTTCCCGCCTGGGTAGATATGGTTTCAATCCACGCCCCCGTGCAGGGGGCGACGGGAGAGATAGCGCGAGTGAGCGCAAAGGGCAGGTGTTTCAATCCACGCCCCCGTGCAGGGGGCGACTGGAGTCCGGGGCGGATAGAGACTCTGTCATAGTCGTTTCAATCCACGCCCCCGTGCAGGGGGCGACCCAAAAAATACGGTAACTTGGACAAGGAAAAATGGTTTCAATCCACGCCCCCGTGCAGGGGGCGACTTCGCGTGGCCTATTACGTCGCCTGCCTCGTCGATGTTTCAATCCACGCCCCCGTGCAGGGGGCGACAAGTTCGACTTCGGAAACGTCAGACTTAAAAAGGTGTTTCAATCCACGCCCCCGTGCAGGGGGCGACCCAGCATATCCGGCTATGTCCGCGCCTTCTTGTGGTTTCAATCCACGCCCCCGTGCAGGGGGCGACTTGCAGCGGCCATAACGCCCAGAATGATGTACTTGTTTCAATCCACGCCCCCGTGCAGGGGGCGACACGATGATTTTATCTCAACTATAATGGCAATGACCGTTTCAATCCACGCCCCCGTGCAGGGGGCGACGCTTTACTCCCTTCCGGCGTCAGACATCCTGGATGTTTCAATCCACGCCCCCGTGCAGGGGGCGACTTCACCATTTCAGGCGCGCGCAGCACCTTCAACCTGTTTCAATCCACGCCCCCGTGCAGGGGGCGACAAAAGTTGAAACAGCCGGACCTTTTGCGTCATACGTTTCAATCCACGCCCCCGTGCAGGGGGCGACCCAGTAACTTTTGCTGCCTTTTTAAGTTCATAAGTTTCAATCCACGCCCCCGTGCAGGGGGCGACTTGATCACATTTTAACCGCCCTAAAGGGCAAAGGGTTTCAATCCACGCCCCCGTGCAGGGGGCGACTGTGACGGCCACGGATGCCGGTGCCCTGATAGATGTTTCAATCCACGCCCCCGTGCAGGGGGCGACATTGTTTTCGGCTCAAGTTCTGTGGTGGCAGAGGGTTTCAATCCACGCCCCCGTGCAGGGGGCGACATGGTTTGGCAGCGACTGTTTGTCAACTTCTCAAGTTTCAATCCACGCCCCCGTGCAGGGGGCGACAAGGTGGTTCCCCGCGGCGGAGGGGATGGAGGAAAGTTTCAATCCACGCCCCCGTGCAGGGGGCGACGGTGACCGTCAAGGACTCGTTGGAGACCAGCGGGGTTTCAATCCACGCCCCCGTGCAGGGGGCGACTGTGGGGGTGCGCAACGCACGCAGGATACAGGTTTTAGGCACGGTATCCGCGAACCAGTGACTACGCATCACCACGAAATTGTTCGCGTTGCGACGAACACGCTGCAACGCATCGTTATCATTCTTTATTCCCACCGTGCGAACCCGCCGGGGAATTGGCGACAGCTTGGGGTTCGCGCTACAGGATGAGCACATCCGTTTCCGGGTCGTAAGCCTCGCCCGCGCCGTGCTGCTCCACTCTCCTTTGCCAGTTCTTACCGAGGAAATAAAACCGCAGGCTATCCACCTCCTCGTCGTAGGCATCAAGTAGGCGGTGACGCAATTGTGCCCACTGGGCCGGGTCGACCACGCACTCGAACACGGAGTACTGAACCCGCTGACCGTAATTCTCGCAAATCTTGGCGATCTTCTGCAGGCGGCGCTTGCCGTCCGGATTCTCGAAGCTCACGTCATAACTTACCAAAACCAACATGCTCACTTCCAATAATACGGCGGGTAGCCGTCCAGATCGCCCCGTATGCTTCGGGCGATGAGTTGCGCCTGAACATGAAAGGCCAGGCCAAGCGGGATGCGCTCCCTGAGGAACGGATGCATCGCCTCATCCTGCTTGCGCTTTTGCCAGGCGGTCAGGACCGTCTTCCGCGTGTCGTCGTCCATGAACACCGCCCCGCTCTCCTTGGTCACGAAGCCGCGTGCACGGACCTCGCCACGATTGATGAGCGACAGGACCAGCCTGTCCGCCATGAACGAACGGAACTCCTCCATGACGTCCAGGGCAAGACCGGGACGCCCGGGCCGGTCGCGGTGCAGGAAACCGACTTGCGGATCGAGCCCCACGGCCTCCAGGGCGGACCGAACATCATGAGCCAGCAGCGTATAAACGAAAGAAAGCAGGCAGTTCACCGCATCAAGCGGCGGACGACGGTTGCGTCCGTCAAACGAGAACGCCTCCTCATCCTGCAGAACCATCTGGCCGAACACGGCAAAGTATGCCCCTGCCGCCTGGCCTTCCATGCCCCGCGCCTCATCCAGCGAAACAGGGGTTTGCAAGCGGCGGGCGCACTCATCAAGGGTGCAAACGGCCCGCTCCAGCATCCCGGCATCCACCCGGTCCCCGTGGTCACGGAGACAGCGCCGCAGAACCGCCCGCGAGTTGACGACCTTCCCCGCTATGACGGACCGGGCGATATCCGCCGACGCCACGGGGTCATCCGCCTGACGGTATTGCTCCCGGCGAAGCAGCACATTGCCGCTCTGCGGGCCGCGCACTCCGGCCAGATACCGCCCGCGCTCGGTCATGAATGAAAGCGCCAGCCCCTTCTCGCCGCAATGGCCCAGCAGGAACGGGCTGCACAGCACGTTGCCGAAGCAGACGATGCCGTCCAGTACATGGACCGGGAAACGCTTCTTCTGGCCGTTCTCGGCCCGGATCACCACACATTCGCCATCCTTTGACAGATAGGTCCCCTGGGAAGTGACATAGAGCGTATTCAAGAGTTTCTTCATGGTTCCAGCCCCTTGAGCAGATAGCGTTCCACATCCTGCCCTGTCTTGGGCATGCACGCGCCTTTCAGGGAGCACCCCCGGCATCGCTTGCCGTGCGTTGCAGGAGGCGTCTGTGCGGTCTCGACCATTGTGTGCATGTCCCGGCAGCTTTGCTCCACGAGCGAGCGCAAGGGGGTGTCAAAGACCACCCGCTCACGGCGGCGGGGCTTGCCGTAGAAGATCGCCCCATCCCGAATGACTGCGCCAAGCATCTCCTCCAGGCACATGGCCTGGGCGCAGAGCTGTGCCCGGTCCCAGTCCTCGACCTTGGGAGAACCGCGCTTGTACTCAACGGGATAAGGAATCTCCCGTCCGTCCGGCCCGGGGCGCATCTCCACCACGTCGGCCACGCCGTAAAGTCCCAGCCGGTCGCTGCGAATGGGCACGGCGCGGTCCTCGGCAACGCCTCCGCGCCGACCGGCGGAACCGGAATCGGCACGGAGGTGCAGCAGCCGCCCCTCGGCGGTGAAACGGTTCTCGGCCCAGACCTTTTCCACATGGATGAGCGCGCACTGCCGGGGGCAGTACAGATAGTGCTGCAATGCGGAAAGGGGCAGGGTCCGGTCCATGGCTAGAACTTCACGTCCACGTCCACACCGCCTGGAACGGCTCCCTCGTCAACGGCGACCACGTAGTCGCCAAAGGCGCGGGCCGGGCCATCGCCCCCGTTGCGGGTGACGGTTACGGCGTCGAAGAGCTTGTGCGCCGGAGCGTTGCCCAGCTTGTCCTGGTGTTTGAACACGATCAGGCCGCGCGCGCTCATCTTGCCACGCGCCGCAGAGTGGTCGTGATCGAACATGTTCGCAAGCGCCTGCCACAGCAGCTCCAGGTCGTCATCGGAGAATCCGGTGCCCTTGTCACCGTCGGCCAGGTGTGCGGAGACGAACCCTTCGGCACGATACAGGGCATAGGGCACGATGTGCTTGCGGCCCATGGTGCGATTGTCGCCGTCCTGGGCCTTGGCTTCCTTTTCGGTTTCCACGGCCATGCGGGTGATGGAGACCTCGGCGGGGATGATCGGGTCAATGCTCTTGGCAAAGGTGAGCTGCACCGGGCCGCGCACCTGTCCGCAGTTGTTCTCCTTGGTGGACATGACCGCGCCGAAGGTGCGCACGTCGAAAAAGTTCTCGCACATCCACTGCCGGGCTGCAGCGACCTGCTCTTCCTTTTTCTTGAGCTTCTTGACCTCCTCGGTCTTGTAGGCGGGCTCGCGTGTCAGGGACAGGACGCCCTTTTCGGCCACATAGATATTGCAGCCCTCCTCGCCTCCCTTGGCGATCTCCACGAAATTGCGCACCTTACGCTTCAGGCAGACATCGGTGACCAGGCCGTGGCCGGTTTCCGGGTCGATGCGCGGGGTGTTGCCCGCATCCGGGTCGCCGTTGGGATTACCGTTTTCCACGTCGAACAGGTACACGAATTCATAGCGATTGGTGATGGCGGTCATGGTCTAGTCCTCCGATTTGTCGTCTTTTTTGGTGAAGAAGTCCTGGCGTTGCTGATAATAACCGAGAATGAACATCCCCTGCTTTTCCGTTGTCAGGGATGAGGGGAATCCTGTGGCCGCATCAATGCCGGTCACGATGTCCTGGATCTTTTTTTCGAGAGTGACGGCCCACCCCGGCTTCTCTTTTCGGATCTTGGCCAGGCCGTGCTGGGCGTTTTTCAAAATGATGGGGAAGGAACGCCCCGGCGTGGCGGTGGCGGAACTGAAGAACCGGTCCCGTACCGTGGCATTGGCACCAGGCACGGCCTCTTCCTGAATCCGCTCCACCACGGCGAAGAGCCGTCCGAGCCGGTAGCCGATATCCCTGTTTTCCGTATCAAGCGTCATGTGAATCTCCTGATTGCTGTTTCGAACGAGAAAAGCCTTGATGAGTGCCGTCCGCAGGTAAGTGACGTCCTTGTCCGCACGGATGCGCCCAAGGGCTGAGGCGAGCAACGTCTGCGGATAGGGCTGCCCCTGTAAGATGGCCCTGATGAGTTGCCCGCCAAGAAGCGGTGAGATGTTCTTGGAATCCCGCTGCGGAGCCAGTTCCCTGAGCAGTTGCCACGGGCTTGGATATTCCGGCTCGCTGTCGAACCGGCGCTTCATGGCCAAGGCACGGTAGTGGCGTCCCAGGTTTTCGGCCATGCCTCCAACGGTGCCCACATGCCAGAAGCGGACCGAGATGCGCGCCGCATTGGGCGACAATCCAAGGACATAGAACGGCGTGTCGGCGCTCCCCAGTGCATCCGGGAACCGCCCTTTGGCGATGTCTGCCAGATAGCCTTCCAGCCGCTTCACCAACCCGTCGTCCTCGGCCTTCTTGCCGCCCATGCCGGAGCCGAAGAGCGCCTCTGCCTCGCCCGGCGCATCGGACCAGAACACCACGGTGGTATCGCCCACCTGCACCTTGCGCAGGCTGCCCGGTGCCAGCAGATGGTTCAGGGCCGTGGTATAGGCGAACGCGGCCCGTTCCGAGACAGGGGCGTTGTGATTCTGCTTCTTGCCGTATGACACGGCTGCATCGAAATTGAAGGAAACCAGCGACGCCCCGGAGGTCTGCGCCCCCGGCACCCCCTTGATTTTGGCATGAATCGGCGGAATGGGAGCGTTCTCTCCAGTGACGAGGCACATGCCGGTTTCGCTCTCACCAACGGCTTGATGACGGATCCAGGCTTCCCGAAAGGCGGGACGGTCGTGCAGAAAACCGGGCTCGCCATCCAGTTGGAACACGATGTTCTGGCCGATGATCTCCTCCCAGTCCGGCAAAGTCTCTGCCAGTTCCGGCTCCCAACCATTCAGAAACGCCAAGAATGCTCGCGCCCCGGCATCGTCCACGCCGTCCAGGACGGCAGCGGCCTCGGCCTTGAACGCCTGGTGGGTTTGGGCCGTACGCTCAGGCTTGCCCTTGTCGTCGGCTCCAAGCACGTAGCCGGTGTTATCCCAGGCGAAATTGGATTTGATCCCCACGGAGCGGCCCACCGGCCCCGGCACTTCGATGCGTCTTGGCTTGCCTTTCTCGTCCCGCAGGTCCAGCGGTCGGCCCACCATCTTGCCCTCCCGGTCCAACTGCAGGCAGAAATGCACCCCCTGCTTGCCGAAGCCGAATTCCGGAACATTGGCCTTGGGGTCGTCGCTCAGCCGCTTGTAGTATTGATTCAAGGCATGAAGGATCATGCGGCCACCACCCCTTTCCGGCAATCAACGATGCCTTTTTCCAGCGTGGGCCGGAAAAAGAACGGCGTCATGTCGGCAGCATAATTGATGTCATAGAGCATCCAGCCCAGGTCGCGCGGCGCATCCCCCGCCAGCTCCGAAACCGGGATGTCTCCTTTGACCGGCTCGAAGTGGGCCGCAAACTCCCGGCAGCCCAGGTAGGGACGGTGGAAGCACTGCCCCTTCTTGGCGCGGCGGTTGAACATGTCCAGATGCTTTCCATCATTTCGGTCCTCGGCGGACGTGTAATCGAAATGCGCCTCAATGACGTATTCCACGTCCCGCAGCACCATGGCCGCCCGTTGCTGGCGGCTCTCCTCCACGTACAACCGGAGCGGCGCATTGCCGCCCTTCATGGCCGCGTTCACGCCGCCAGAGCCTCCCACCGGCACCTTGCCCGCCACCTCATTGCGACGCACGTTGTCGAACCGGATGGGCTTCATCACATGGATGCGATCGATGCCCCACCTGATGGCGGGCTTCCAGTAGATCGCCTCCAATATCCCGCGCGCTGCCGACGGCGTCATCACGTCGTAGCTGACGCGCTCCACCTTCATCTCCGGGCGGGTGAAGCACGCGTAATCACCCCAGACCCTGAGTTGTATTCCTGCCACGAAACTTACCTCCGTGTTGTATCATTTCTACCCATAACACTAGACTGATATAAAATAATAAGTACCTTATCAAGCCCCACAACCTCCCACTCTTAAGAAGTTTCATCATGAAAGTGTGAATCATTTATTTATACCTTAATTGAATTAGACTTAGCCTCATGGAGCTATTTTCGGGCGACATATTTATACCGTAATTGTTTCAACCCACGCCCGAGCTCCACAATCTAGCTACATATACAATCGCCTTTTGTCAATACCTTAATTGAAGCGGACTGTGCATAGCTCCTCCTTTCACACAATGACACCATACTCAACCAATAAAATCCTCCGGGCGCATCTCGCCGGGAAAGGTCAGCCCGAACATCTCGTCATGGAACTCCATGCCACAGAGCACGGCATAGGTGTCCGCCACCCATTCGATGCCTCCGGCTTGATCCAGGGCCGCGAACTGACCGTCGTAGACCTGCACCGTGTACTGTTGCAGTTGCCGCAGAATGCCGCCGGGATGCTCGGCATAGTGCAGGTCGCGCACCAGCTTCTCCGCCCGCTCGTCATAGGGGATGACAACCGGAACCATGGTGTTCTCAATGAGTCTGAACGCCTTGCCCGCCTTGCGGAAATACCACTCGCCCCGGTCGTTGTTCAGGTGTTCCAGGATGCGCTTGCTGTCGAGCCGGTCCTTCTCCAGCCAGTAGTGCAAGGTAAAATAATGCCGAATGGCTTCGGGCGAAAAGGGATCGACATCCGGTGTGCGGAGCACGGAGCCGGTATGCCCTGCCGGGCCGCTGAATGCGCGGGCAACGCCTTCCACGGGCGTGAAAACCCCCACCGGAGCCGCCCCGTCCAGTTCCCCTTCCCGGTTGCACCGCCCTGCGGCCTGGGTGATGGAGTCCAGCCCGGCCATCTCGCGGACAACTTCAGGAAACGAGACATCCACCCCGGCCTCGATCAATTGCGTACTGATCACGCGGCACGGCTCGCCGCCCGCCAGCATTTCGCGGATTTCCTCCAGCCTCTTCGATCTATGGGCCGGACACATCAACGCGCTCAGATGACGCGCTCCTGGCTCGTCCCGCACCAGCTCGAACAATTCAGCGGCGCGTTTGCGAGTATTGACGATGCACAGGACCTGCTCCCGCTCCCGAACCATCTCCGCCACCTCGGCCAACGCCAGTTCACCGAGGTCTACCAGCTCGGTCCGTTTAAACGCCTCATGCATCCGCTGCGGGTCCGGCGCGAGTTCCCGGTCATCACCCAGCCCGTCCAGGCCACAGGCGAAATCCTCCTTTCGCAGGGCTGGCTGCGTGGCCGTGCACAGGACCACGCTGGCACCATAGTTTTCGGTCAGTTCCTCCAGGGCGCGCAGGCACGGGACCATGAAATCCACCGGCAGCATCTGCGCCTCGTCCAGAATGATCACCGAGTCGGCCAGGTTGTGCAGCTTGCGACACCTCGACGGCTTGAACGAAAACAGGGACTCGAAGAACTGCACGCTGGTGGTCACCACCACAGGTGCGTCCCAGTTCTCGCACGCCAGGCGATGCCGCCGGGCCTCGGCTGACTCCCGGGCATGGTCCTCCCGGTCAAAAACCTTGGAAGCGTCAAAGGTGCTGTGGTGCTCGACCACTGAATTGGCCGGAAATATCTCCCGGAAAACCCGCGCGTTCTGCTCGATGACCGAGGTATACGGGATGACATAGATCACGCGGCGCTTTCCATGCAACCGGGCGTGATCCAGGGCAAAGGCCATGGAGGTCAGCGTCTTGCCGCCGCCCGTGGGCACCGTCAGGGAGAACAGCCCCGGAGCCAGCGAGGCCTTGGCCCTGCAAGCAGCGAGAATTTCCGCACGAAGTTCATTGATACGCCCTGACGCGGCGAACGTTGCCAGCTTGGCATCCAGCGCGGCAGTCAGCACTTCAAGCGAAGGACCGGGAGTGCGCCAAGAATGCCGAACACCGTCCATAAATGCTTCGGTATCCAGAAAATCCGCATCCACAAGAGTGGAAAAGAGCATACGGGTAAAAAAAGAAGCTTGAAATGGGGAGTGTATTGGGAACGGTAGCTCTGGGTCATCTCGTCCCAAAAGAGGATTGGTTCTGTCTTCAGGAAAACTGGCGGCACCCCTAACCGTTTTTTCGAGAGAGTGCCCGTTGTCTGTCCCGTTGTAATCAGGTAGCCCCACATGATGACCAGCCACACAGTAAGCACCAATTCGACCAAAAGCCGACGCGCGATCCTGTAAAAGCCGAGCGCCCATACCTTTGTGGTCGACATGTTGCTGCTTTTCGCCGGTTAGGCGTTTCTGAAAGTTTATGGAGTATTTGCCTACATCATGAAGCAGACCTAAGAGGTAGCCCCATTCAGCTGCGTCAAATGAACTAGCAAATGTGGCTGCCATTTGTGCCACCTTGTCAAGGTGCTCATCCAATTTTTGCCAGCTTTCAGGACCAGATCCATCTTTTGTGTGCGCGTAAATGTCGTCCATTAAACACCAAGGGTCTTCCCGCCAGTCCCTCCCCAACTAATGGTACACTCATAACAAATTGCTTATGCATGGATCGGGTAATCTTGTCCATAGTATTTATTGGTTTGCTGGAATGAATTAAGTGCAGCGTATATTCAAAAGGCGGTGACGATTATGCCGAGCTATCTACGAGTACAAATACCATCTAGCTAAAGCGCCGAGCAGTCATCATCCTACGGCGCATAAGGCTTTTGGGTTGTGGGGATGAAAGAGGAGGGTGTACGCCAACAAATCAAGCTGATATAGAATTGACATGAGTAAAAAATGAATTGGTGCATAAAAAACAGCGGGCGGAGGAGCTGATAACTCTTTGACTGTGAGCAAAAGCAAAACTGATATGCAACAATTTCAGTCAACACGTTTTACTTGCGGCACTCTTCTTGGTCGAAAATTCCCTCTTGGCCCATCGACCAAGCTCACCGAGGACGATTTGTTTGATTGTTCCGAGAGCATAGATTGGCGCTCTTCTGATTGGGTATACGGGCGCTAAGTGCATTGTGAGAACTAAATCGTTCCCGCTGATAGATGCAAAGCACCATCGAAGGAATCAGAGAACGAATCGTTTTCAATAGCGTGATGGCTTAAGCTTTATAAAGGAGCCCCCACCAATGAGACCGGAAGATATACCTAAAGGCTGGATTTCCTCCGAGAAGGACTTGAAGAAAGATTGCAAACGAGCGTTCCCGAAGGAGCACTTCAAGCATTTCCGTTACGCGACTCTCTGGCGTTAGAAGCAGCCGAAAAAACCTGACGACGATTCGGACACCACGGAATGAGGGAGATCTTTACTTGCATGCCTCGAATGATAGAGGCTTACTCTCCCCATGGGGCAGCCATGGAGCATGTCAGTTTGGAGACGAAAAGGACCTCAGGCCTTCACAGTTGGCGAATACACTTAACTGCAAGCGCTTAGCGCACGGCACCTGGGGCTGTTACCACTGTTACTAGTCCACAACCAGCTTACTACGGCCATATTCCTCAATGATTCAAGCGACATTACTACTGTTACCACTGTTACGACTTCCATATATGGTTATTGTTGAACGCACTTTCTGTATGAAATATCTCGGTTGCAGTTAAAGAATCACAACTCCCCACCAAAGATCGTGGGGCATTTGCCAGAAGAATTGATAGCAGTCAGTCTCTGTGCCAGATCCGATAGGGGCCTACCCCTTTTGAAAAAGCAGGGGGTGGGGTATGGGTCTGGCCATCCTGCCTTAGTTCAATTCACCATGCGCCTGAACTGTTAGTAACAGTAGTATCAGTAGTAACAGCTCTGAAACGACTAACAATTTCTGTGCCCACAAACAGAAACAGTGATGGTAACAGTGGTAACAAAACCAGACACCAGCCCCACTGCCCATATCCCAGACACGCTATGCCACATCAAACCTAGGATGTGTTGGTGTTATTACTCTTTGAAGATCTTCGACGTGATGACGTAAACCTTTTTCAGGCTCTTGACGCCCATTCCGGGAAGTCGCTTGGCCATCTGGAAGCTCCCGGAGGTCTGTGTTTTCAGAATCCCCTGTTCAGCAAGCATCCTGCAAACCATCTTGTGGTCGAATCCCTGGCAGACCTCCCGAAACGCCTCAGGGAACATCCAGAATTCAGCGTTGCCCTCGTCATCTTCATTTCGGAATCCTGCCCTGTTGTAGCTCTCGACGATCACCTGCGGTTCAGAGCTTTCACTATTTTTGGATCCAATGAGCTCAAAGCGGCTGCTAGCGTACTTTTCAAAGAATGCGCGGACCTGCCGAAGCCCTTCCAGCTTTTCAGCAGCACCTTTTCCCCCGCGATGGTTAAGCCATGCGTGGAAGCAATCCATTGCAGCTTTGGACGCCTCTGCAGACTCCCACGGAAGGATGCCGATCTCAGCAGCAAGCTCACCGCTTGCAGCCACATGCGCAAAACGCCTGCAGGCCCGCTTGACCTGCCCGTCAGCTTCGATCGGACAATGAGTGTTATAAAAAGTGTGGCGCAGCTGAGAGTGCCGTTTACAATGGGCATCGAGGTTGTCCATCAGTTTTTCCAGAAACGCCCGAAGCGGAGTTCCGTAGTAGGAGGTTGCAGCCTGGGAAATCGCTCGTGCGAACTCTTCCCCATTTCCGAAGCCATGGATCTTCTCGAACGCACCGAGGTCACAACCTGCGTCTGCAGGAATATCCACGATTCTCACAGCATGCCCAGCCTTAGCCCTCAGTCTCTGATCCTCAAGGAGCTTGTCATTAAGAGAAGTTTCGCCGGTACTGAGAAAACAAGATCGCCAGGCGTTGATGGATGCAGTCGACCCAACTTTAGTCGCACGCAGCTTCCCCACACCGTTCGCAAGCAAATAAGCACCCTCCGCAACAACCTTACTGTCGGCTTGCCCCATCTCATCAAGGCAGAGGAGAGTATCACAGCATGATGCTGCAATTGCTTCGATACCGTTGTCAGTGGCACGCCACTGACGGATGTAGCCGGCGTCACCGCCACCGCCACACACACTAGCAGCAGCCATTAGCACGGTAGTCTTGCCGATGGAGCTACTTCCAATAAAATGAAAGCCGCCAGACTCAGCTCCTGCGTGGTGCTGCATAACGGCAGCGAACGCTACAGAAACACCAAAGGCGAGACGAGAATTCCCCTGGCACCAGGTGCCCACTGAATCCTGCCACTCCTTAAGGGAACCGCTCAGCTTGTATGGATTGTCATTGCAAAGCCTCTGGAGAATTACCTGTTCTTCACCATGGACTCCATATGTCTGATCAGGGAGGACGAACGTGTCACCATGCCACCCGGTACGGGGGACACAAAGGGCGCGGGCTTCCGGGTCAGTCTGCACAATGTACTCAAGGAGCCGAGCCTTGGAATAACGTCCTGGCGCTAAGCGCAAGCCAAGACTTGCCAGATGTTGCCGAAAAGGCTCCCCAGCCATAGCGGTCATTTCCATGGACATGGCCCACTTATGGTCATTGCCATCAGGATCAGTAACCTGAAGCAACTTCCCCCAGCTCTGGTTGTCTTTATCGCGAGTAAGAGCGAGTACTTCCAAAGGAGAGCAGACCATTTCCTCGACGAGCTCGCCGCTCGAAACAATCTTGGTACGGTAGACACCGTCTTCCTTCAACTTAAAGCCGGGGGAGGCCGACGGGGAAGTTTGGGGCTTGTCGTCAATCCCGTAACGTTCTAATGCCAGACACTTGAATCCTTCACGGTCCACCTGGTTGTTTTCGATCAATTCCAGGGTGCGCTTGCTATCCCAGTCAGTGGCGTCGGCTAAATCCCACCCTTTGGGGGCATTTGCAGGAGGCACAACAATCGAGACCGAAGCGGCCTGTTCGATGACTGCGAGTTCTGCAACTTTGAGCGCGGCTTCGAAGCCGGGCTTGTCTGCGTCCGGCCAGATCTTTACCGCACGGTCTTTGACGGGGCTCCAGTCGGCCAAGTGCACGGAGTTGGAGCCGCTAGGCCAAGTCATAGCGACCATGCTATCCCCAACCAAATCACGCGCGGCATCAGCCGCTTTTTCCCCTTCCATAATAAGGACAGGGACAGTAGCTTCGGCCTGGGCCAAGATATCCAACCCATACAGGGACCGAGGGGCAGGCACCCCCTTCCAATCCCAGTGCCTGTTCCCTTTTCCGTCATGCCCAAACGTATGAGGAAGGATAGCCTTTCCCCCATCCGGCAGATCAAACCTGCAGACGTACGACAACGGATTGCCTTCACAATCGAGGTAGAGCCATACCCGTGACGGCAATCCGAACTTCGGGTGTCTGTGATCGCTGCCAGGTGCGTCTTCAGGGATGGGCAGGAAGGGCTCCCAGTCGGCTTTTTTCGAAGACATCTTCTTTCGATTACAGCGGGGAGTATTGAATTCGATATGGAGATATTCTGCCAGCGCTTTGGCTGCCTCAAGCTGCGTGACGCCATTAAGATAGGCATAGAGGGAGATGAGATCGCCACCATATTCACCAGTAGCGTTTTCAAACCATTGCCCAGTGTCCTTATTAATTTTGAACGAACCAGGTTTTTTATCATCACGGGTCGGATTACGAGGGACATACTCGTTTCCTTCGTAACGCCCGCCAGGGCACCACAGCTCCACGAGCTCGTTGAAACGGTTCAACGCAGCATGATTAACGGCCTGAAAATCAACCTTGAAATACTTCTGTTGACGGGGGCTACTCATTAGCATCTCCTTCAGAGTATTCGCCCATTGCAATGCGCTTGAGACCATCAATCAAGTCGTCAATATCGCTTTCGCGCCACACCGTGCATCGTGCACCAAGCTTCAATCCGGCAGGATAAATGCCGTGTTTGACTCCAGCCCACCACGTGGACTTGCTGACAGGGATCCGCTCCAGGACGTCGGAGATACGCAAAAGGGATTCTTTCTGTTTTTCACTCATGTCATGATTCCTTTGGTTGTGACGTTAGCGGAAATCGCCGTGTCCATCTGAAATCAGACTACCGAGACACCACTAGTGGTGCGTCAAGATGCCTAGGTGGTGAAAAAGCTGGTGAAAAATACTGAGGGGTGGTGAACTACTCTTTTTGGGCTCGTTTTCGAGCAGATTTCCCTCTTGACCGAAAGCCCTCGACCGAAAGCACTTCGTCAGGGTGTGAAACTAAGCGCCCCATCTGGTAATTGGAAATAACAGGGTTGTTTTTTCGATCTTCCGGACACGGAAAAGAGTCGTCCAATTCCCTGGCAACTTCAGCGCGCAAATTTCTACCGGAACAATGCTTGTACTTCTCATGGAGCCATGGGGCCATTTCTTCAGGCGTGTTGAAGACTACTCCCTCAAAAGAAGCAGGCTCCACTATGCTGTTGACCACACCAATAGTAGGTAAATCTGCCCCTTCAGCCATATCAGCAAATTTATCCATGCCAGGGATCGGGAGCCCATTGACGGTATAAACAGCGCCTCTGATCCGGAGCAACAGATATTCAAACTCCAAAATTTTCTCATCCCGGTTCTGCAAAGACTTCGCATCGTCTGTTGAAGCCCTCCTCCAGCGCTGAAGTTCTCTTATGACCTTTTGTTCCAAAGTCTGGCCGTCAGCGTCACGCCTATTCAAAACCAATTCAGGCTTGCCGCCCTTTTGGAGAATTTCCGTCAATTGCTCCTCAAACTCGGAAACTAACACATTGTAATAGCTAACCTTACCACAACCCGCCATACCTTTTTTCTCCCTGTTGTCTTCCATTTGAATTTGACTCCCATCTTTCCTGGTGTGTCACATACGCCCCTTGAGCTCATCTAAATAGTCCGCCCAAACCTGCATCATCTTTTTCCGCTCAGGCAGATATTCGGCATGGTTATACGCGGCCCGGACCTTATTCCCCTCGACGTGCGCGAGTTGCCTTTCTATCTGGTCAGGATGAAAACCCATTTCATTAAGGTTAGTGCTGGCCATGGAACGGAAGCCGTGGCCAGTCATTTCTTCTTTCGTATAGCCCATACGGCGAAGAGCAGCATTGACAGTATTATTGCTCATCGCTCGATCCCTGGAACGTTCTGACGGAAAGACATAGCGGCCATGGCCAGTCACTACCTCCATCTCCTTCAACACTGATATTGCCTGCTCGGACAATGGGACTATGTGCTGACGCTTCATCTTCATCTTCTCGGCCGAGATGCGCCACTCCTTCTTCTCGAAATCAATCTCGGCCCACTCAGCATGCCGCAACTCCCCAGGACGGACAAAAGTGAGGGCCGCCAGCTTCATGGCGTTCCTCGTCACAGGGCTGCCCTGGTACTCATCAATTGAGCGCAGAAGCCCTTTGATGCCCTCCGGGTCGGTAATGCCAGCTCGATGCTGCTCCTTTACGGGAGGGAGGACCCCTGCAAGATCTGGAACAGGATTATGAGTAATCAACCCCATGGCCACGGCGTACCGCATGACCTCGCCAATGATGTTTTTGACTCTGTGGCCGGTGTGCAGCTTGCCGAAGCTCTCCAAACGGAGCAGCACACGACGGATTTGGGGAGCGTCCACTTGTTCAATGGAGATTCCCCCTATTACAGGAAAGACATGACTCTCAAGACGACCTATTTTGCGAATCCCGGTTTGCTCGGCCCAATTCTTGTGGAATTTTTCAAACCACTCCCTGGCCACCGCCTCAAAGCGATCCTTACCTTCAGCTATGGCCTGCTGGGATTTCTTGTGTTCAGCGGGGTCAATCCCCTGCTTCAACAGCCGACGCAACTCATCACGCTTATCCCTTGCGTCAGACAATTTCACTTCCGGCCACACGCCAAGGCTGACCATTTTGGCTCTGCCAGAAAAACGGTAACGATATCTCCATCTTTTAGAACCACTTGGAGGCACCTCCAGGCATAGCCCATGTGCATCTGCAATGCGGTAGAGCTTGTCTTTTGGCTTGGCTTTTTCGATGGCTTTTACGGTCAATGGCATGAGCCCCTCCGTGAGTAACTACCGCGTTCACAAATCTAGTTACGCACATTATTACTCACACCCACAGCTGGATGTCAACGGACCTTCTTAGGCTCAGTCGGATCAAGACAAAGCAAAAGCCCCCGAAATTCGGGGGCTTTCTGGACGACCTTGGACTTGGTCGGATTCTGCCTTGGTACCAGGGGAGGGACTCGAACCCTCACAGTCGCGAAACCGGCGGATTTTGAGTCCGCTGCGTCTACCAATTCCGCCACCCTGGCATGGGAGACATTCTTCATAGGGCAGCGGGCGTATGGTGTCAATGTTCTTGTCACGTTATCCGCTTGGTGATAGCACCGTCCTGCCGTTTGCCACTTCTATAAGTAAAGAAGGTTTTCCCATGCTTCCCATCGGCTCCATCGTCAACGCTCTGGCCATCATCGGCGGCTCGGTTATCGGCTGCTGGCTTCAATCCCGGTTTCCCGAACGTATCCGGACCATCGTCTTCCAGGGGCTGGGATTGTGCGTGCTGCTCATCGGCATCCAGATGGCCCTCAAGGTGGAGAACATCCTCATCGTTATCTTCGCCGTGCTGCTGGGCGGCATCACCGGAGAGCTGGCCAGGCTCGACACCATGTTCGAGCGGCTGGGAAACAAATTCAAGCAACTGATCAAGTCCAAGAACCCCAACTTCACCGACGGACTGATCACCGCCTCCCTCATATACTGCATCGGAGCCATGGCCATTGTCGGCTCCCTGGAGGAAGGCATCAACAACAACCCGGAGATCCTCTTCACCAAGGCCATTCTCGACGGGTTCGGCTCGGTGGCCCTGGCCGCGTCCTACGGCTCGGGCGTGCTCTTCTCCGCCATTCCGGTCTTCCTCTACCAGGGCTCCATGACCATCGGCGCGGGCTTCTTCCAGCAGTACTTCTCGGAGCTGATGATCGCCCAGGTCTCGGCCTGCGGCGGCCTGCTCATCATCGGCATCGGCATCAACCTGCTCGAACTGACCGAAATCCGACTGGCAAACCTGCTCCCCGCACTGGCCTACGTGGTTGCGCTCACCGCCTTTTTCGGCTGAAGCATCAAGCCGCCCGCCAATCACGGAACCGGCCTTGACAATTTGTCCCCGCCAATTTAGTTATCATGATAACAAAAGTTGAGCAACATCGGCCAAAGCCGACAAACCATACAGGGGGAAACCCATGTTGCATTCCGTCATCAAGGAAGATTCCGCTCTCGTCTTCATAGAATTCCAAAACGAATGGCTGACCGAGGAAGGCGTCCTCCAACAACGCCTGATCAAGGACAAAGAACCGTTCCTCGAGGCCGTTCGCAAGGCCGGTAGCGTTCTCGAAACGGCCAGGGCAAACGGCTGGACCGTGGCCCATGCCGGGCTCGACCTGAGCGGCGACCCGCACTACCTGCTCTTCAACGAGGGCCGGGACGTGCTCGGACTCAGGAAGGCCATCCCCGCAGCCGGGACATGGCAAGAAAACGGCGCGCGACCAGTGGAACCGTTCGTCCCTCGCGACGGCGAGTTCGTTGTGGCAGGACGATCCGGCGGCAGCGCGCTGAAGAACTCAACCCTGGACCCGTTCCTGCGCAACCGGAAGATCAACACCCTCTTCCTGATGGGCTTCGCCACGCACGTCTGCGTCGAGTCGACCCTGCGGGAGGCGCACGACCTCGGCTACAACGCCTATCTCGTGGAAGACGCCTGCGCCGCCTTCGAGCAGGCCCAGCACGACCATGTGCGCCGGCACGTGGTCCACCACTTCGGCGAGGAGACCAACGCCGCCGAACTGATCACGCGAATGGAGGGCTAGCCGTGTTTTTTCTGAAAGACCTCCCTTCGCGGGAAACCCTGGAACGCTACCATGACCGCTTCCCCACCATGCAGGTGGACGCGGTCGAGAAGGCGCTCATCCTCATGCAGCGGGGGAGCCAGCTCATCCGCCGGATAGATGACTACTTCGCCCGGCACGACTTCTCCCAGCTTCGCTACCTGATCCTCATCGTCATTGACCGCGAGCCGGACCGGGAAGAGTTGAGCGTCACGGAACTGGCCGCCCGCCTCGACGTCTCCAAGCCGGTCATGACCCGGACCCTGAAGGGGTTGGCCGAGGCTGGCTTCGTAGAGATATCGGCCAACGAGCATGACCGCCGCGCCAAGCGCGTCGCGCTGACCCGGGCGGGCAAGGACAAGCTGCAGGCCATCCTACCCGGCTTTTACGAAACCATTCAGGACTTCATGTCCAAGGAGGATTCCCATGGCTAAACTGCCTTTCGTCTTCAAGGTCTGGCTCTGCGTCTGGGTGCTTGTAACGCTCCTGTCCATCGCCATACGCAGCCTGGGACAACCGCTCCCGCTGTTCGTGCAGACCCTGATCGTCAGCGCGATACTCGTGCCGCTGATGGTCTATGTGATCATCCCATACCTGAGCAGAGGCGGTGGAAACAGAAGCCCTCAGGCCAAAGCGGAAGAGGGCGGCCTATGATGTTGCAGCGACTGAACACCCCCGACGCAAGCCCTCCTGCCGGGCCGTATGTTCATGCCGTCAGGCACGGCGACACCCTGTATTTGTCCGGCCTCACGGCATTTGGCTCCCCTGCGCAAACCGCCCCCATCGAGGTCCAGGCGCGGGAGGTATTCCGCAACATCCGCACCATTGCCGAGTCGGCTGGCAGCGGGCTGGAAAATCTGATCAAGATAACGGCGTTCGTGACGGAGCTGGACCGGATCGAACAGTTGCGGGCGGCGCTGTTCGACATGTACGGAGAACATCTCCCGGCCAGCTCTCTCGTCCGCGTCGACGGGCTGTTCGCAGAAGGCCTCAAGATCGAGGTCGAAGCGATCCTCGCCGTGGACGCGTAGCGGCTTGCCAGGGCTCCGCACCGCTGATAGGCATCGGCAATGGACTCCCTCACCCTTTGCCGCAAGCTGAAAACCCTCATGTCGACTGACACCGGAGAGACGGGATGCAATCCCCTCCCCTTTCCGGGCACGCTCTCCTTTACCCGGACACACCGGCTGCACGCGGTCTGCCCGCCGCAGTCGGCAGTGGTTTTCGTCCTCGAAGGGACCAAGACCGTCACCCGCGGGCATGAGCGCATAGAGGTGCGAAGCGGACAGGGGCTGCTCTTTCCCGCTCGCATGGAGACCTCCATCGAAAACAGACCGGACAGCGGTTCGGGCCGGTATTCAGCCCTGTTCCTGCCATATGATGAGGCCATGATCGCGCGGGCCATGACCGGCCCCGGACCGGATGCCGCGCCCATGCCGCCACTCGATGGACTTCGGCTCGACTGCGACCCGGTCATCGGCAACGCCCTCATCCATCTGGTTGAAATGGCCACCGAAGGCGGCAACGACAGGGTACTGGACCTCTGTCGCGAGGCCCTGCTGCTGCTCATCGCGGACCGCATCGACTGCCTGCCGCTGCTCTGGACCTCGGCCAGAACGTGGAGCGCGCGCTGCGGCTCGGTCATCGGCATGAACCCGGGCCGGGACTGGACCGCGCGGGACATCGCCGAGCGGCTCGGGACCAGCGAAAGGACCCTGCGCCGTCGCCTCAGCGGGGAGGACTGCGGACTGCGGCGCATCCTCCGGGAAGTCCGCCTCAACACAGGCCTGGGCATGCTCCAGTCGGGCCGGACCTCAGTGGGCGAAGTGGCCTACCGCTGCGGCTACAATTCCGCCTCCCGTTTCGCCGGGCTGTTTCGCGAACGGTTCGGCATCAGCCCCGGCGAAGTGCTCCGCTGCGCCGCTTCGGGGCAACCTTTGGCCGGTTCGTGACTGCGCACCGCCTGGGCGGATGCTATTCCCTCTTCAACGCAAAGGAGGAAATAATGCGCAAAAAAATCATGTCACTGATCCTGACGGCGACCGCCGTTATCCTGTTCTCGCTCCCGGCTTTGGCTGGAGACTTCTCGCTCTCGAGCCCGACCCTGCAAGACGGAAAGTCGCTGCCCGGCGAGCATATCCTGAACGGCTTCGGGTGCTCCGGCGGCAACGTCTCCCCGGCCCTGGCCTGGCACAACGCGCCCGACGGCACCAAGAGCTTCGCCCTGACCGTCTATGACCCGGACGCGCCCACCGGCAGCGGCTGGTGGCACTGGGTGGTCTTCAACATCCCGGCCACGGCCACCGGCCTGGAAGCGGGCGCGGGCAGCGAGGACGGCCATCTCCCGGAAGGAGCGGTCCAGAGCCGGACCGACTTCGGCCAACCCGGCTACGGCGGGGCCTGTCCGCCCGAGGGGCACGGCGATCACCGCTACGTCTTCACCATTTACGCCCTGGACGTGGAGAAACTCGACCTCGCGCCGGACAGCTCTGCGGCCATGGTCGGCTTCTTCCTCGGAGGCCACACCTTGGCTAAGGCCTCGATCACGGCCACTTACGGGAGATAGCGCGAAAAGCCGGTTTACGAGATCAGAAGGGTAAGCCACCCTGGCGGGTGGGGATGTCAGGTAATTTCGCCTCCGCGGCCAAAGGGCTCCGGCACTTTGGAAACCCGCTCTCGCCTTCGGCGAAGGTCCTCAACTTGCTATACGCGATAAAAGGCCCGTCTTCTCAGAAAGGCGGGCCTTTTTCCTGCTAACGCCCCAAGGGTATCCCGGGCACAAAGAATTCTGGCCCTCGCCGAGACAACGCCTGACAAATACTTCAACCTGAATATTCTGTCGGCAAAACTTACAAAACAACACCGAAATCATTACAAACTATTATTTTATAAATAATGCACAATACTGATTAACCCTACAAAGAGAAAAGACATACATCTTTAGGCATGTGTTTTGCTATACCCTTCCTCGAAATTTTCGCCTTTCAACGTAGCGAAATTCCTATCGTGAACAGGATGCGTACCTCAGGCAACACCACCTTAAAGACCCATAGATAGAACAGCCTTGAAATGGAGAAACATGCCATGTCTTGTCGATCACTGTTGAAAAATGCTCGCGTACAATTCGCCTCTCTCGCCATACTCCTAACCTTTTCATTCGTAGTCATGACGGCGTGCCCTGCCTTCGCTTCCTCATTCAACTCCGGAATATGGACTTACCAGATGGAAAACCCGACAGGAGAGTTGGTCAACCAGTATACAACTGACACCACGACCAATAGCAACTTAACCTCAGCGTATGGAAGCTCGATCAAGGCGCGGGCCGATCTTTCGACCGGATCGGCGGGCAGCCAGTTCATTCAGACTTCCTCAGACTCGCAAAACGGCCAGTCTCTTATTGTCATGTACGACACGCTCTCCTTTGCCACTTCGAACAATTCGCCGACCTCCGTGACCATGAGCCTCAGCCTGGAGGGACTCCTTTCGAACACCAGCCCGGACGGATACGCCACGTCGGACACTTCGATAAGCATTTATGACATCACCGGCTACAGCTCCTGGTTGGAAGAATCCGCCTACGGATTAGGCATGGTGACCAGCTTCACCAAAGTTGCAACCGCCGCCATCAATTTCGCCGTCGGGGATCAATATTGGCTGGATCTCCTTAATCAGTGGGTGTCTTTTGACGATATGGCCTATGACACCACCGGCCAAACCTATTCTTTTGATCTGACCAAATCCCTGACGTTCGAGGCCGACCCGCTCAAGACGTACGGCATCCGAATCTGGACCAGCGCAGACGCCAACGGTTCGAACGAGGGTATTTCGGCATCCGATTTCTACAACACCAGCGAAGTTGGGTTCACCGAGCTCAACGGCGCGACATTTGAATCCGGATCAGGCGCTTTCCTGGCCAATCAAGGTTCGACGGCACCTGTCGCTACACCCGAGCCCTCGACCATCCTGCTCCTCGGCGCAGGGCTGTTCGGCCTGGTGGCCGTCCGCCGGAAGCGGGCTGCGATTCAATAGGCCACTGACGGCACGCAGTGGCATGGGACCCAATGAACAAAAAGGCCCGCCTTCCGGAGAAGGCGGGCCTTTGCATATTCGATGCGGCGCGAACCTATTCCGCTTCGGCAGCCTTGGGCTTGGCCGTACGCTTGGCTCCGGCGCAGCCGCCGCAGCCGCCCTTGCGCTTCAGGTTCTCGTCGGGCTCGACCACGGTGACGTCGTCCTCGGATTCGAGCTGGTTGTTGGTCATGGCGTAGGCGATGACGTCCTCGAAGCACTGCTGGGCTTCGGCAACTGTCAGATAATCGCCGATCATGCAGTTCTGGAACTCGGGCAGGTCGAACTTTTTTGCCCACACGTTGTTCTTCAGATAGGTCCAGGCGCCGACCTTGGGGACGGAGATGGGCTTGTTGATCTGGCGCAGGGCCACTTCCCATTTCTTGTAGGCGTACGGATCGTCCAGGGTTTCGGCGGGCTCGCACGCGTGGGTGGTGCTGGCCTGAAACGAGATCACGACCTTGAGCCCCACCTGCAATTCCTTGAAAAACCGCCCGAACACGTCGTGGCGGGATGCTTCCACAAGCAACTCTCTGAAATCTTTAGCCATCGATATCTCCTTTAACCTCGATCACTCCAGTTGGGGCATCGTCACCCAATACCCGCACAATTTCAAGGGGTTTTCCCTGAAATACCGTCCGAAACACAAGAAAACTCCGACGGGGCAGAAAGTAGAAAAAAAGAGCAGGCCGCAATGCGGCTGGCCGGGCTTTCCGTAGCAACGCCACGGCCAGCCGTGCCACTTTACGCAGGCTGCCGGGAAATGGTTGGCTGCGAGGCGCAAGAAAAGCCCGTGACCGAAGCGTATCGCGACATACGTGAGGGGTCGGGCTTTTCGCGGCAACGAAGCAGACAGCCATGTCATTTTACGCAGGCTGCCGGGAAATGGTTGGCTGCGAGGCGCAAGAAAAGCCCGGGACCGAAGCGTATTTCGACATACGCGAGGGGTCGGACTTTACGCAGCAACGAAGCAGACAGCCGTTTCCCGGCAGCCTGCTAGCCCAGTACGGCGAGAATCAACGGAAGTGTAACGCTGGAGAGCACGGTCTGGGTGGTGATCACCAGGGCCATGAGTCGGTGGTCGCCGCCCATCTGCCTGGCCAGAATGAAGGCTGACACGGACACCGGGATGGCGGTGAAGATCAGGGCGGCGGTGCGCGAGAGCGGGTCCAGGCCGAGGAACAGGGAGAGCAGGAAGGCCGCCAGGGGGAGCACCAGCAGGTGCGCAGCAGAGGCCACGGCCACGGGCATGACCTTGTCGCCCAGCCCGTCGAAACGCAGGCCCGCGCCCACGGCGAGCAGGCCAAGAGGCAGGGCCGCCTTTCCCAGAATGGTCAGCAGTTCCGCTAACGTAGCGGGCAGGATGATGTCCAGACCGTTCATCAGGAAGCCGGCCACACAGGCCAGGATGAGCGGATTCTTGGCCAGCTCCACAAAGGTCCGCCCTACCCCGCCGCCGTTGTCGCCGTGGCGGGAGAGGATCAGGACGCAGAGGACGTTGACCAGGGGAATCAGGGTGAGCAGGGCCACGGCGGAAAGCGTCATCCAGTCCGGCCCGAGCAGGGCTGCGGCAGCCGAGAGGCCCACATAGGTATTGGGCCGGATGCTGCCCTGGAACACGGAGGTGAACTGCGGCCCGTCCGGGACCAGCCTCTTGCGCAGGGCCACCAGCCCTCCGGCCACCAGGCAGACCGAGACGAACAGGACCACGGCCAGCCCCCTGGCCGAGTCGTCGAAGCTGCGCCCGGACAGCCCGCTGATCAGCAGGGCCGGGAATAGCACGTAATAGGTGAGCCGCTCGGAAACCGGCCAGAAACCCACGCCGGGAAACTCCACGCGGCGCAGAACGAAGCCGAGAAGAATCAGCCCGAAGATGGGGGCGATGGCGAGCACGACGGGAGACATGGCCGGAACCGTACGCCTCAATCAGCGGGAAATCAAAACAAAACGATGCCCGGCCGACTCCCCGGCCTGGCGCAACAGTTACTCCGGCACGGTCTCCATGGACGCCCACTTGGGTTCGTGCAGGGGCAGGATATAGTCCGCCATGCCCTTGGCCTTGAGCAGGATGTCGTAGGCCCGCTCAGGGCCGGTATTGGTGCCCGGAGGGATGACCTCCATCTCCATGGCCCGGACCTCGATGGGCGGCTCCAGGTTTTCCAGGATGGTGCAGAAGCCGCAGATGAGCACGCTCCCCTTGTCCGTCTCCACCTTTACGGACATGCCGCCCTCGGTGTGAGCCGGGGTGTGGATCATGGTGATGCCGGGCAAAACCTCGGTGTCCTCGTTGACGGTGACGATCTGGCCGTTGTCCTTCACGTCGTCCACGTAGTCCTCCAGGTAGCGGAAATCCAGGGGGTGGGGATTGTAGACGGTCTCCAGCTCCTTCTCATGCACGTAGACCCTGGCGTTGACGCACTTGTAGTCGTTCTCGCAGTGGTCGTTGTGCAGATGGGTGTGGATGATCACGTCCACGTCCTCGGGCTTGAGCCCGTACTTGGCCAGCCCCTCCTCGAAGGTGTAGATCTTGCCGCCGATGGCCTTTTCGCGCTCTTCCGAGATGATGGGCTGCATCTCGCCGGTGTCCACCAGAATGGTCTTGTCCCCGCCCTCGATGTACCAGGTGTAGATGGGGATGGTGTACGGCTTCCCGTAGTCGTGCTGGTAGGTCATCATGCCCTTGTCGAAGACCTTGGTTCCCATGCAGATGGGATGGACTTTGTACGTCATGGCTCACCGTCCGTGTTGCGGGTTGTCCTCATCGGGCAATGTACGCCTTCGTCCAACCATGTCCAGTTCCCTCCCCTTAGAGGATGATACCGACCACGGCCCCGGTCATCAGCGTGGCCAGGGTGCCGGAGACGATGGAGCGCGCGCCCAGGCTGACGATGTCGCCGCGCCGCTCCGGGGCCATGACGCTCATGCCGCCGATCATGATGCCCAGGGAGCCGAAGTTGGCGAACCCGCACATGGCGTAGGTCATGATGATCCGGCTGCGCTCGGACAGGACGTCCGGCCCCAGCTTGGCCATGTCGAGATAGGCGAGGAATTCGTTGAGGATGGTCTTGGTGCCCATGAGTGAGCCCGCCACCTGGGCCTCGGACCAGGGGATGCCGATGAGCCAGACCACCGGAGACATGACCCAGCCCAGGATGCGCTGGAGGGTCAGGGGCGCGCCAGCCACGTCGGGCAGAAAGCCGAGCCCGGAGTTGATCAGGGAGACCAAGGCGACCAGGACCAGGAGCATGGCCACGACGTTGAGCAGGATGTTAATGCCGTCCGTTGTCCCGTGGGTCACCGCGTCCATGGTCGAACTGGCGGCGCGGGGCGGCACGGCGGTCCCTTCGGTCACGGCCTCGGTCTCGGGCACCATGACCCGGGCCACGAGGATGGCCGCCGGGGCCGAGATGATGGACGCGGCCAGGATCTGGCCCATGGCGTTGGGCACGACCTTGGACAGGATGGAGGCGTAGAGCACGAGCATGGTCCCGGCGATGGTGGCCATGCCGCAGGTCATGAGCGTGAACAGCTCGCTGCGGGTCATGCGCGAGAGATAGGGCTTGATGACCAGCGGGGCCTCGACCATGCCCACAAAAATATTGGAGGCCGCGCCCACACCGAGCGCGCCGCCGACCTTCAGGGTCTTCTCCAGGCAGTAGGCGAACCCTTTGACCACCACGGGGAGCACCCGCCAGTAGTAGAGCACCGCCGAGAGCACGGACATGATCAGGATGATGGGCAGGGCGCGGAAGGCGAGGATGAAGCCCGCGCCGGGGTACGGCTCCTTGAAGGGCATGGGCCCGCCGCCCAGGTAGCCGAAGACGAAGCTCGTCCCGGCCATGGTCGCCTTCTCGATGGCCAGGGCCGCCTGGTTGAGCCCGAGAAAGATCTGCTCGAAGACGGGAACCTTGAGCATGAGCAGGGCCAGGACCAACTGGAGCGCCAGCCCCACGGCGATCCCCACGGGCGAGACCCTGCGCCGGTTCTCGCTGAGCAGCCAGGCCAGCGCCACCAGCGCAGCCAATCCGAACGCGCTTTGCAACATGGACATCCTCCCTGAAAAAGCTGTTTTCGGAAAGACAGTTACCGGGTCGCGGCCCGGGACGCAAGGGGGACGGGAAGAAGAACTACACCTCGCCGCCCTGCGCCCTTCCCGGGAGCAGAGGAAGGCAGCACAGCGCGCCCAGGAGCACCCCGGCCAGGAGCAGGAACCCGAGGTCGAAATGACCGGCGTCGCCCATGTGTCCGAGAAGCGTGGGGAAAAGCCCGAGGCCGAACAGCGCGTTGAGTGGCCCCATCAGAGAGATGGCCACGGCGCGGTCCTGCGGTTCAAAGGCGAAGGCCAGGACCGTGAAAGCCGGGGCGAAAACCAGGACGGAAAAGACCGGCTGGAGCAGGACCATGGCCACGAGCCATTCGCCGGAGGCCAGACCGAGGCCGGTAAGGGTGAGGCAGTTGCAGGACACGGCCAGCAGGATGGCGGGTTTGGGCCCCCATCTGTCCGTGATCCACCCCGCCCCGAACGGGGCGAAGCAGCCCGCGATCCGGGAAATGGCCAGCAACTGGTTGGCCTGTTCGCGGGTATAGCCGTGCGCATCCGAAAGATAGAGCGGCAGCATGGAATACGGGCCGAGGGACGCGCCCACCGCCGTGCACATGAACAGGACCAGCAGCCAGAAGACGGGCCGTCGGACTATGCGCCGAATGGTGTCGGGCCCGGGGAACACGCCGGGATACTCGCCGCCCTTGCCGGCTTTCAGGAACCAGGCCGCGAGGCAGAGCTGGGCCGCTCCGAGCAGGTACAGGGCTGTCCGCCACTGGAAATGCAGCAGCACGGCTTCGGCCAGCAGGGGCGCGGTCACATAAGCGGCGTTGGGGGCCAGTTCGTGCAGGGCCATGGTCTTGCCCCAGTCCTCCTTGCGGACCAGGGAGGTGACCGTGGCGATGCCCGAGGGCAGGTACAGCCCGACGGACACGCCCAGGGCAAACACGGTCAGGAGCAAGGTCCAGAAGGACCCGGCCTGGGGCACGGACAAGGCGCAACACCCCACCAGCATGGCAGAGAAAGCCACTGTTCTGCGGTGGTATAGCGCCCGGGAGACCAGGCCGCTGACAAACAGGCCCAGGGCGTTACCCACGGCCAGGGCCAGAAACAGGTGCCCCGCTCCGGCGTGGGTAAAATCGAAATCGACCTGCATCACGGGCATGAGCGGAGCGAAGATCACCCGTGAGAGAAAGTTGCAGAAAAAGATGGACGTGACGAAGATCACGGCGGGCAGGGCCGACGAGAAAGGCCTTGGAGAAGAAGTGTTGTCGGTCATGGTGGTCTCGCCCGAGTTCTATTTCGCGGACACGCAGAGCGCAAGGTAAAAATTCTCCAACAAAGCGATATTTATAATATACACGACTTGACCCCTCAACTCGAAGCCGATACGTATTTACCTGACAAGGGCTATCTGCGCTCTGTGGTCAAGAAAAGATTCCACGCACATACGGGCGCGTCTCGCACAGCCCACAACAGCGTGTCGAGACAGACGATATTTTTCAAGGAGAAACACATGGATGTTGAACTCGCAAAACCGTTCATAAAGGCAGCCGTCGACGTCTTGTCGACAATGGCCATGATCAAGCCGGCGGTCGGCAGGCCCTACGTCAAGAAAAACACCGTGGCCGCGGGCGACGTGTCCGGCATGGTCGGCATCACCGGCGAGAAGAACGGCAGCGTTTCCCTGACCTTTTCCAAAGGGTGTGCGGTGGCCATCGTCAAGAACATGCTTGGCGACGAAATCGACGACATCATGCAAGACGTCAAGGACGCCGTGGGCGAATTGACCAACATGATCTCCGGACAGGCCCGCGCCGGTCTGGCCGAAAGAGGCCTCACCTTCCAGGGCTCGACCCCCACGGTCGTCATGGGCGACGGCCATACCATCTCGCACATGGCCAAATCGCCTATCATGGCCATTCCCTTCACTACTCCCAACGGCGACTTCACCATTGAGTTCTGTTTCGAATAGGCAATAAGCGTACGACAACCTGCGGAGAGCCACATGGCGATTTTAGACGACTTTCGCAACAAGGAATTCCTGGACCAGATCACGATCCTCAACGAGATTTCGGGCAGCAAGGACCCGGAAACGCTGGCCGGACTGGTCGAATTGCTCAAGGAACCCGTTGGCGACACCTCCATCGACTACATGGTGGTCAACGCCCTGAACGCGGTCCTGTCCAGCAACGAGGACAAGGTCATCGAAGGACTCGTCGACAGCCATGACGGCTATCGCGTCCTGTGCATCCGAGTGGCGGGCGAATACGCCTTCAGCCGGGCAGCCGAACCCCTGGCGCAGATTGCGGCTTCCGAGACCGACTCCGACCGTCTCATGGAGGTCCTGACCTCCCTGACCCGTATCGGGGATCCGATCGCCGCCGACGTCTTCCGCGCCAACCTCGGCCATGAGGACCCGTTCATCAAGGCTTCCTGCATCGAGGCGCTGGGCAAGCTCGGCGACGAGGCCTCCATCGAGATATTCAAGGGACTGGTCGAGGAATCCGAGGCCCCGGACCGTTTCGAGGTCTGCGACATCACCACCTGGAAGGCAGTGGAGGCCCTGGCGTCCTATGCCAACGACGACACCATCAGCTTCCTGGTCCAAAAGCTCCACCACAAGAATCCCACCGTGCGCCGGATCATCACCGACGCCCTGGTGACCATCGGCGCTCCCGTCATCCCCCATCTTTTTGATGCCTTCGAGGGCGGCGACACTGACAACAAGATCCTCTCTGCCAACGTGCTCGGCTTCATCGGCGACCGCTCCGGCGCCGACGGACTGGTGGCCGCCTTCGACAAGGGGTTGGCCGAGGATCACAACGTGCGTTACGCCGTGTATGAAGCTCTGGGCCGCATCGGCACCATGAAGGGCATCATCTGCCTGGTAGACGGCCTCCAGGAGGACGACGAACTCATCCTCATGGCTGTCATCGGCGCTCTGGAAAAACACGTCAATCCCGGCATGATCGCCACTCTGACCAAACTCGTGACCGCAGCCGACGACCAAAGTGACAGGTTGGCCCAGGCGGTCATCGCCTCCCGGGCCACGACCATCTTCGACGCCCTCTACGACAACGCGGGTGCGGGCGACGCTCTCATCGACGCCCTGGCCCTGTCCAAGGACCCCGAAATCGTCGGCCAGTTCCGCGAGGCACTCGCCGAGATCGGCGGCTCCCGCGCCGAGGCGGACATGGCCAGGCTGCCCGACATCGCCGGCGGTGGACGCAAGGCGCTGGCCGCAGACGACTCCCGCTCCATGTGCGCCATGCACCGGGCCATTCTCACGGACCTGGGCTACGAACCCGTCATCGCGGGCAACGGCGAAGAGGCCTACGACTTCGTGGAACAGGGCGAGGAGTTCGACGTGATCATCACCGACATGAACATGCCCGTCATGGACGGCATGGAGCTGGTGACCAAGCTGCGCAACACCCCCGGCTACGAGGATGTGCCCATCATCATGGTCACCACCGAATCCGAAGCATCCCAGATGGACATGGCCGAAAAGGCCGGCGTGACGGCCTTCGTAACCAAGCCGTTCAAGCCGGACACCCTCAAGGCCAAGATCGAGGAACTCATGGACTAGCCCCGAACATTTCGCAAGAAACAAAAAAAGGCCGGCCCTCTTTCGAGGGCCGGCCTTTTTTTGCGGCCTTGCCGGGGCGCATCAAGCCTTGCCGTTTTTTTCGACGAACTCCCTGATCAGGGCAAAGACCTCACGCGAATAGAGCATCCAGACGTGGGCCATGGGCGAGCAGATATACTCGTCCCACCCCTTTGGCGGGGAGAGCGTTTTCAGCGGAAAGACGAAATCATCGGCCAGGTTGTAGACGGCCAGTCTCGGGCAATCCGGGTCCGGGGCCTTGTCCGCCGTCGCAGGAATCTCTGCCCCCGGAATGAGCCCGCGCCCCATGGCGTTGCCCGCGAGGCGCGCCAGATCGGACCCGCCGTGCGGCGTCCCCAGGGTCATGACTCCGGCGATCTTCCCCCAGAATCGCGGATTGCCCACGGCCGCGCGAATGACCAGTCCACCCAGGCTGTGACCGACCAGGACCACCTTCCCTCCGGGGGTCGCCTGAAGCAACGCGTCGAGCTTGCGTTGCAGCCCGTCAACGGCCTCGGGAAACCTGCCGTTGAAGCTGTTGTACTGGTAGGTATGCAGATTGCCGATCCCGGCACGGCGCAAGCGTTGCTTCACCGTCACCCAGGCCGAGGCATTATGATAGAGGCCATGAACCAGCAGCACCGGCGTGCCCTCCTCCACGGGTTCGCGCCCGCCGAAAATTCCCAGCGGATACGTGAACAGGACGAGGAGGTCGGCGGCAGCGGCGGTGGCCATGCCGCGCAGTACCGGCCAGGTCAGGCCGCCCAGCCGCTCCCGGGTCTCGGCCAGGGAGTCCGCCCACCAGTTGGAAAAGAGATACTGCCCATACCGGAGCAGGGGCCAGACCACGACGAACAGGAAGAGAACCCACAGGAAATATCGCATGCCGCATGGTGGTCCATGGCACGGGCCCACGTCAACCGCGAAAAGGTGACGGAACAGGGACAAGGTTGGCCCGCCCCACTTGCCCCGCGCCGGTGGGCCATGTACTCTGCCTCGTCAACCCTCACAAGGAACACCACATGTCGCAAACAACTCTCTGTCTCGATATCGGCTCCGGCACCCAGGACGTGCTCCTCTACTCCCCTGACAGGGAAGTGGAGAACTGTCCCAAATTCGTCCTCCCCTCTCCGGCCCTTCAGGTGGGCAAACGCCTGGAGGCCCTCCGGCTGCGCGGGGAGAACATCTGGCTGCACGGCAGCAACATGGGCGGCGGCGTGACCCGCTTCATCCGTGCCCACCAGAAGGCCGGGCTCAAGGTCGCCTCCAGCGAGAGCGCGGCCTACACCATGGCCGACGACCTGACCAGCGTCACCGGGTCGGGCATCGAACTGACCGAAACCTGTCCGAACGGCTTCACCCCCGTGCTCCTGGCCGACTTTGACGAGGCATGGTGGCGCACCTTCCTTGACGCCGCCGAGCTGCCCTGGCCCGACCGCATCGCGGCCTGCGCCCAGGACCACGGCTTCCACCCAGGCAAGTCCAACCGCATCGGACGCTTCAAGCTCTGGCAATCCCTGCTCAACGAGGGCGAGGGACGGCCGGAGTCGCTGGTCTACGCCACCCCGCCCGAAACCCTGACCCGGCTTGGAGACATCCACCGGGCCATCGGCGGCGGCCCCGTGGCGGACTCCGGTCCGGCTGCCGTGCTCGGCGCGCTCTTCGTGGATGAGATCGAAAAGGAGAGCTTTGAGCGAGGCATCACCCTGGTCAACATCGGCAACTCCCACCTCATCGCCTTCCTGCTACACGGCGGGCGAATCCACGGCGTCTACGAGCAGCACACCGGCTGCGTGGACGGCAAGAAGCTCTGGAGCGATCTGGAAAACTTCCGCTGCGGCTGCCTCTCCTTTGAGCAGGTCTTCGACGAAAAGGGCCACGGCTGCCTGACCTTGGACCTGCCCCGGGACGCGGACGGCTTCAAGCCCACCTACGTGCTTGGCCCGCAGCGGGGAATGCTCGACGGCTTCGACGTATCCTTCCCGGCCCCGGGCGGCGACATGATGCTGGCGGGCTGTTTCGGCCTTATCAAGGGACTGGCCATGCAGGGCGCATAGCGACCTATACCGGGTGAACGGCCCGGCCCGTCGGGAGCGATAATTCCTCGCCCCATACGCACTTCTTGAAGTGCCGCTTACGGGCGGCAAGGCAATTTCATCAAAAAAATGATGAAGCGGTTCGTTTTTTTGACGGCCCGCTATGCAGACCCCGTCTCCCGTGATAGTATCGGCCAAGAACTCGAACTTACCGGAGGACACCATGCGTGCATCTCGCTTTTCTCTTTTCGCGGCCGCTTTGCTGGCCGTCATTTTCGCAGCCCTTCCCGCCGAGGCGGGCTGGGGCGACATCGCCAAACAGGCCGCGGATGAAGGCAGCAAGGCTGCCGGTCTCTCCTACACCCCGTCCGAGGCCATGGCCGGAGTCAAGGAGGTGCTGACACTGGGGAGCGATTACGGCGTCTCCACCCTGACCTCGGGAGACGGCTTCTCGGCCAACGCGGCCACAGCCCTGTCCCTCCCGGACTCCCTGTCCGGACTCTCCGGCTCCTCCAGCCTCCTCTCTGCCCTGAACAGCGCCGCCATGGACGCCGTGCCGGAAACCGGCGGCATCTTCAACCAGGTCATCCAGGGCCTTTCCCTGGCCGACGCCTCCTCCATGTTCGGGAGCGGCTCCACCAGCATCACCGATGCCTTTGCCGCCAGCAGCCGGGACACCCTCAAGTCCATGGTCAAGCCCGTGGTGGAAAAGAGCGCGGCGGCCGCCGGGGTGGACACCTACCTGACGCCGCTCAACGCGGCCATGCAGGCCACGGGCTCGACCACCACTTTCGACGTAACCGACTACCTGTCCGGCAAGGTGGTCGACGGCATGCTGTATTACATGGGCGTGAAGGAGGAATCCCTCCGCTCCACCGGTGGGGCCGGAGCCTCGGCCCTGTTGCAAAAACTCTTCTAGGGGGTGCTTATGTCCAAACCGATCAAGATAATTCTGGCCGTAGCCGGTGCGCTCGCGGGCCTCTTCCTGGTCGCGGTCGTCATCCTCGTGACCACGGTCGATCCCAATGCCTACAAGGCCGAGATCAGCAAGGCGGTCAAGGAACAGACCGGACGCGACCTCGTTTTCGAGGGCGACATCCATTTCAATTTCCTGCCGTGGCTCGGCCTGGAGGTCGGCCCAGTTGCCCTTGGGAACCGGCAGGGCTTTTCGCCCGCGGAAATGATCCGCATTAACCGGGCCGAAGCATCCATCCGGGTCCTGCCGCTACTCACCGGCGACGTGGCCGTGGGTGTGGTGGTCCTGGACGGGCTGACCGTGAACCTGGCCGTCAACAAGAAGGGCATCAACAACTGGGACGACCTCTCCAAAGGCGAAAAGACCGCTGCCGCCGAGCCCGAATCGCAGGGCAAGGAGCAGGCCGAAGGCGGCTCCCTTGGCTCCCTGTCGGTCCTGGGAGTGGAAATTACCGGCGCCAATATCACCTATGACGACCAGAAAGCCGGCAAGAAGACCGCCGTCAACAACCTGAATCTGATCATCGGCGAGGTGGGCGACAAGCTGCCCACGCCCATCGTGCTGACCTTCGACCTCAAGCTGGATGATCCCAAGATCGAAACCCGGCCCAAGCTGACCGGCACCTTCACCTCTGACGCCGAGGCCGGAACCGCACGGCTCACGGACCTGGCACTGACGTTCCTGAACGCACGCCTGACAGGCGATTTCTTCGCCAGGGCCAAGGATGACAAGGTCGACTACTCCGCCGAACTCAAGTTGGACGAGATGTCCCCCAAGGAGCTCCTGTCCAAGCTCGGCATGGACATGGTCACAGCCGACACCGCCGCCCTGACCAAGGCTTCGGCGGATATCAAGCTCAACGGCACGCCCGACGCCGTGTCCCTGGAGAGCATGGCCGTGGTCCTGGACGACACCAATATTACGGCCACCGGCTCTGTTGCCAACTTTGCCAAGCCCGCTGTCCGGCTGGAACTGAACGTGGACGACATCGACGCGGACCGCTACCTGCCGCCCGCCAGTGACAAGAAGCAGGACGGGACCAAAACGGCCTCGACCGAAACAGCATCCAGCCAGGCCGAAGAGCCGGACCTGAGCGCCCTCAAGGACCAGGACCTCCGGGCCAAGCTCACCGTGGGCAAGCTCAAGGCCATGAACCTGCGCGTCTCAGACATCCTGGTGGAGATCTCCGCCAAGAACGGCATCGTGCAGGTCAACCCGTTCCAGGCCAACCTGTATGACGGCTCCCTCAAGGGCCACTCCACCCTCGACGTCCGGGTCACGCCCGCGCCGTGGAAGGAGAGCGCCGATCTCAAGGACGTCCAGGCCGGCCCCCTGCTCAAGGACCTGACCGGCAAGGACCACATCCTGGGCACCACCGTGGCAAAGTACGACGTCACCGGTTTCGGCCTGACCCCGGACAACATCAAGAAGTCCCTCACCGGAACCGCCTCCTTCGCCTTCACCGACGGCGCCATCAACGGCGTAAACGTGGCCAAGATGCTGCGTGACGCCTGGGCGCGCATCAAGGGCAAGGCCGTCAGCGCCGATGAACCCGCCCGGACCGACTTTGCCGAGCTCCTCGGCTCGGCCAGGATGGACAAGGGGCACATCACCAACGACGACCTGCTCATGAAGTCGCCCCTGCTCCGCGTCACGGGCAAGGGCTGGGCCGACCTGCCGAAAAACACGGTGGACTACCTGACCACCGTGACCGTGGTCGGCACCCTCAAGGGCCAGGAAGGCGAGTCCATCGAGGATCTCAAGGGATTGCCCGTTCCGGTCTACGCCAAGGGCAGCCTGGATTCACCCGAGATAGGTCTGGACGCCAAGGCTTTGGCAGAAGCCCTGTTCAAGGGCAAGTTCAAGGAAGGCACCAAGAACCTGGAGGAGAAGCTCAAGAAGGACATCCTGGGCGGCTCCAAGAGCGGCACCCAGAGCGGCGACACCCAGGAAACCAAGAAGCCCGGCAGCGTCCTCAAGGGACTCTTCTAAAACAAACCATCAGTCAGGAAGGGCCGGTTGCATCTCAGCGACCGGCCCTTTTTTCATCCCGACACGTCACGCAACCTTTACCGGTTCGACACCCTCCCCGAGCGATTCTTCACTATACAGTGACAAAATCATTATCAGGAGGCTGTTTCATGTTCCGTTCCCTGTTCACCGCACTGCTCGTGCTTCTTTCGGCCCAGTTCGCGCTGGCCGCCGATGTCGCCATCCAGAAATACGACATCGAGATTCCCGCTAAATTCCTGGTGCCCTACGCCGGGAAATATGCCGACCGCTTCCCGGACGGCTTCACCATCGGCATCGGCTCCGGCCTTTGCTACGTGGGCAAGGCCGCTGACGGCTCCCGCGTGTTCTACGCCATCGGCGACCGGGGCCCTAACGCCGACGCCCCCAAGCTGGAGCAGGACGGCAAGACCGTGCCCACCAAGATGTTCCCGGCCCCGGACTACACTCCGTCGTATGGAGCTCTCCGCGTCAAAGACGGCAAGGCCGTGCTGGCCAGCCTCATCCCCCTGCGCAACGAGCGCATGAAGCCAATCTCCGGCCGTCCCATTCCTCGCGGAGCGGTGGGCTCAACCGGTGAAATCCCGCTTGATGACACCCTGGCCAAGCTCGGCTTCGACCCGGACGGGCTGGACACCGAGGGCATCGCCATTGATCGCGAAAACCGCCGCAACCTCTGGATCTGTGACGAGTACGGTCCGTTCATCGCCAAGATCGACGGCTACACCGGCCGGATCATCAAGAAATACGTGCCCGGCAAGGGACTGCCCATGATCGCGGCCACGCGCCAACCCAACAGAGGCTTTGAAGGCATCGCCGTTACCCCTTCGGGCAAGGTCCTGGCCGCCATCCAGTCGGTCTGCGATGTGGACGGCAACATCAAGAAATCCAAGGCCACCTTCATCCGCCTGCTGCTCCTCGATCCGGCCACGGGCGCGGTCAGGCAGTACGCCTACCCGCACAACCGCGACGACTACAAGCTCTCCCGCGACGCCAAGATCGGTGACCTCCAGGCCCTTTCCGAAACCAAATTCATCATTATCGAACGGGGCAAGAACGCCGACGGCAAGACCCGCATCCCGTTCTACGTCATCGACCTTGAAGGCGCGACGGACATTACCGGCGTGAAGGCCAAGAGCGGCAAGGAGCTGGAGACCCTGGCCGACCGCTCCGATGTCGAGGCTATGGGTATCAAGTATGTCAAGAAGACCAAGCTGATGGACATCAAAGACTACGGCTGGAAACCGGGCAAGGCCGAGGGCGTGGCCCTGCTGCCCGACATGCGCACCCTGGCCGTAACCTCGGACAACGACTTCGGGTTCACCTTCAAGGTGGTCAACCCGGTCAACGACGCCGACGGCAAGCCGGTCAAATCCATCAAGAAGTACACCGTGGACGGCTCGGGCCAGGTGAAATACCAGGGCAAGCCCGTGGAAACCACCGTGGAACTCGTGCCCACGGGAACGGCCTCCAAGCTCTGGCTGGTGACACTGCCCAAGCGTGTGGACCGATACTAGGATCAGTCCGGGCCAGGCCCCGCATCATGCTAACAAAAAAGGGCGGCCTCTCATTCGAGAGGCCGCCCTTGCTTAGCTTGATTACTGAATTAGAACCGCAATGACAGGCAGGTCAGACCGCCGTCGAGCTTGCGGAACTCGGACATGTCGAGAACCACGGCGGGAGCCAGCGCCTCGACCTTCGCCAGGGTCTTGGGGAACCCGGCAGGCACGATAACCGTGCCGTTGATGTACAGGCAGTTGCGGGCATAGGCCTCGTCGTCCTCGACAATAACCTTGTCGAACTCGGCCAGCTCGGCCATGTCTGCGTAGGCCGGAGACACAAGCAGGGTGTTGTTCCCGACGTAGTTGACATCGGTCTTGAAGTGCAGGCTCGGCAGGCCCGAGATGGCGTGCCATTCATACCCGTATGCGCCCACGGCATTGCCCAGGGCTTCGGCACCGGCCATGTTGGTGCGGTCCGAAAGGCCGATGTAAAAAGTCCTGCCCACCTGGAGCACATCCCCGCCCTCGAACAGGGCTGGTGGCGTCACGCGGACTGTCGGTTTGAACCCGGCCAGCACAGGCGCGATGGTATCCTGCTCGCCCTGGCGGCTGGGGGCGCCCAGGGGAGCGATGACCGCCACATCCTCACAGACAACGGCGGTGTCCTCGACGAAGCAGCAGTCGGGATAGCCCGGCAGCGCGTCGAGAACGGTCACATCCAGGCCGAGGTCAGTCAGGGCGCGGCAATAGGCGTCATGCTGCTTCAGGGCCAACTCGAAATCCGGCTTCCCGAGGCCGGCGGTGGAAAGTCCGTCCACCATCTCAGCGGAGGGACGACGGGTGATTGCGTGTGTAAACATGGCGCTCCTATACTCGCTTTGTTTCCACAGTTCAACTTGAACACCCTCCCGAACAAGGGGCAAAATCGGGCCAACAGACCGGAATATCTGGTGACGCACGCTGCCGACCATCGATTATGAATGTCAAATGACATTTTTTTCATTGACTCAACTTCACCACAACGTAATACAGACAAGAATAGGATGAATTCCAATTTCACGGCATTACTATGCGCACACGGGATAATGCCATAGATTGAGGGGGGAGAGGGCATGACAAAAAAATATGCCAATTATCTAAAGATCGCGGCAACACACAACCTGCAGGAAATTGCCAAATGGAAGCGGGAATCCGAGATCAAGCTGATTGATGATTACTTGTCCAACCTGCCGGCATTGGGACGCCCGTTCATGCCGGACTACAGGAATGATTCCGCCAAACGCGCCGAAATGCTCAAAACGATTCAGGAAGACGGCAAGTACAATGCGGCCATAGAATATATCGGGTACATGGCGAGCGTGGCATCGGTTGTCTTCGCCAGGTCCACACCGGTAAGCCTCGGGGCAAGCTTCATCTCCTTGAGTCTTGCCAAGATGCCTTCACTCTCTCTTCCGACCCTGCCTAAGCTCATGCCTCTCACCATCATAGGACTGAACGCGACCCAACTGTCCTCCCTCATGAGCGACCTGAAAAAGATGGGGTATGATCCCGAAAAATATGAATTTGGAGACAGCCTCTCCTATGACCTATCCATTGACGGCAACATGAACGTGTACAAAATCACGCGTGGAGATGGCTCCACGGTTCTCGATACCATGGCGTTCAAAAGCCTGGACCAACTCCAGTCGGCGGAAAAGCTTGTCTGCTTCGCCTATCTGCTGGCGAAAAAGGACCAAAAAATATCTCGCACCGAGATGGAGCAATTGTTGGACAAGCTGGATGCCTTCCACTGCCTCTCGCCTACAGAAAAAACAAACGTCCTGGATATGACCAACAAGCTCATATTCTCTTTCGGAGCAGCCACTCCTCTCCCCGGACAGCATACGCCCGGGACCGAGTCCGACGGACCGAACAGTTCCCAGGCAGTTCATCAGGGGGCCCCTGATGAACTGTCACAGACAACCATCCTCAACGCATGCGGGATGAACGCCGCGGCCAGTTCCTGCGCCAAGGACGGCCCGGATTCGATTCAATTGAATGATAAGCCGGTATCCCACAAGCTCATCCACACGCCGGCCGTTGACGAAACGAAGCAGGATCCTGGGGACCAGCCCCCACCGCACGGCAGCATCACCCACACTTCCGCTGCAGGCGATGAGCCTTCGCTGTCCACAATCCTGAACGCAATCGATCCTGACAACGGCCAAAGCACACCTGGTGAGAACGCTTCCCCCCCGGATGCGCCGGATGCCGACGACTACCAGGCATTACTAAAGGAACTTTCCGGCTTCACACCGTCCAACCCGCAATCCCCGGGTTCCCAACCTGTCGAACCGCCCAGCCAGGTGGTCATTCCCACCAATGACAACAGCGCAGGAAACCAGGATGACGACCTGCACGATGACGACGATGGTGGCATGTTCTCCCTCCTCACACCGGACGGGTAGTCGCCATGCCCTTATTTGAAGACGCCTATCTACTGTTTGAAAGGGAAGACTTCGCGCAGGCCCTTTTTCTGCTCGACCAGCTGGTCGAACAGGAGCCCACCCAGGTCAACGTGAGGTACCTTCAAGGTATCTGTCATTTCAGGCTTGGGCACTTCGGCAAGGCGGAAGGCGCGTTCCGGTGTGCCCTTGGCATCAACTCCGACCACCTCGAGTCCCGCTATTATCTGGGGTTGTGCCTGGAACGGCAGGACCGCACTCGCGAAGCGCGAATGGCTTACGAAAAAGTGCTCGCCATTGATCCCTCCCACGGGATGGCGTTGAAAAAGATTGCCGAATTGGGCGGCTCCGGACAAACGGCTCCGAAACGACCGGAACAACCGCACTCTCCACCGCCTGACGTGCAAAGTCATAGGCAGGCTTCGCATATGCATTCTCCAACAGCGGAAACAGGGCAGCCAGCCGATAAAAAGACGAAATGGAAGTCGGCAAGACATCCTGTCGGTTGCTTTCTGGCGACGTTGCGCTGGCTGCTCCTGCTCGGTGCCGGGGCCGGGATTGGAGCCGTAATAGGAGGAACCATCGCCAAGGAACCGGGTGCAATAGGCGGCGGGGTGGCCGGAGCGCTTGTTTCGCAGTTGGTCCAAGTGTTGACCGTCAAACGGGAACGATGAGCCGGGTTGTGGCAAATGCTAACAGGACGTCGCCTCTTTTCCACACGCCTACGTGCGTGAGAAAAACGTGCACAGCTTGACCCAAACGGCCCATCCATATAGACAATAGGGTTAAAGGAGTATTGCGTGTTTCAAGTTTGATAGAAAAATTAAACGCGGGAGGAAACATGACACAGTTCGTCAATCTTTGTTTTGAGGGAGGTGGAGTTAAAGGGATAGCCTACGCAGGAGCGCTGAAGGTACTGGAAGAAAGGGGCGTCATACCCGATATCCGGCGTGTCGCCGGGACATCGGCCGGAGCTATTTCCGCAGCTCTTGTCGCTCTCGGCGCCGACTGGGAGGATGTGAAAGACATTGTCGGCGGAACCAACTTCCGTAAGTTCATGGACGATTCATGGGGCAACCTGCGGGACATAGCCCGCCTGGTTAAAGAGTACGGATGGTTCAAGGGCGATGCTTTCAGCGCATGGATGAAAAAGCAGGTGGGCGGCCTGGTTGGCAACAAAAATCTCACTTTCAAAGACCTCAAGGAAATGGCAGCGACCGATCCAGCCAAATACAAGGAGCTGACCGTCATCGGGACCAACCTCACTCTTCAGGTCCCGGAAACCTACAACGCCGAATCGACTCCGGACATGAGAATATGGGAGTCGGTCCGCATCTCCATGAGCATCCCGTTTTTCTTCGCTTCAGCCGAATACGAGGACGATGATGTCCTGGTGGACGGGGGAGTGACCTGGAACTACCCCCTGGATATCTTCGACCGGCGCATCTACCTCTCAGACTCGGGCAACACCGATACCTTTACCGTCGTCAAATACCCCACCCACAAATGGGATGATCACATCTACAACAAGGAAACCCTCGGCCTCAGGGTGGACACCAAGGACGAAATCGCCGCGCTCAAGCTCAGACAGCGGATGCCTCCGGTGGAGATCGACAATATCGCCAAGTATATCAAGTCGCTCATCGGATTCATGAACGACATGGCCAACAAGGCCCACCTGCACAAGAACGATTGGCAGCGAACCGTATTTATCGACGCCCTTGGAGTAGGCACCACGGACTTCGATCTCGATAGCGAGACCGTCAATGCGCTGGTGAAAAGCGGCGAGGACAATGCCAATGCCTATTTCAAATGGCTGGATAACGCCTCGCCCGATGAAGCCTTGAACAAAATCACGGGAGGATAAATCCATGAGCGAAGAATCCAACCCCACAGTTCCTGCAAAGCAACTGGTAAAGGGAAGTCTGGTCGGCATCACTGCCTACTTCATCGCCCTGTTCATGGGTTTGTCAGCCACGTTCCTGTTTATCTGGGACAAACTGCACCAGTCCATGCACGAGGCCGGCGCGACGGGGCTACTTAAAAACGTGGTCGCCACGGTTGCGTCGAACGCAACTATGAGTCCATCCATCATACCCGTTGAGGGAGGAACCTCATTCGTAGCAATTCCCGATTCGTTCGCCATATTGGTGGTGCTCACCTGCGGCGCATTTGGGGGGCTCATCCACGGAATCCGTTCCTTCTACTTTCACGTCAAGAAAGGGGACCTGGTCCAGCCAGACCTGATCAAGCTCGTGCTGCGACCGTTCAGCGGTTCCGTTTTAGCCATAATCTTCTACCTGGTGCTCCGGGCCGGTCTTGGTCAGGCTACGTCGTCAGACAGCGAAGATGGTGCGAGCATCATCTTCTATGCGGCTGTGGCGGCGATAGTGGGGATGTTCACGGACCAGACCGTGGCGAAGTTGAAGAAGGTGGCGGAGGCCATTCTCACCAAGTACGAGCGTCCAGAGGAGGCGGCGACGGACAAGCAGTGAGGGGGGGATGGCCGAGGTGCGGCGGCCGAACACCAAACGCAAAAAGGCCCTTCAGTTAGACTGAAGGGCCTTTGAAATATTCCTTGGCGCCGACCTACTTTCCCACACGCTACCATGCAGTATCATCGGCGATGGAGGGCTTAACTACCGGGTTCGGAATGGGACCGGGTGTACCCCCTCCTCCTTGGGCACCAAGAAAATTTGGTGAACCATAAGGTTCGAGATATATAGTCAATAGGGTGAAGAGAGAATTCCATTAATTGTAAAATAAGCCGCACGATCTATTAGTACCGGTCAGCTGAACAGCTCACACTGCTTACACCTCCGGCCTATCAACCTCGTGGTCTTCGAGGGATCTTCAGGGACATTCGTCCAGGGAGAACTTATCTTGAGGCGGGCTTCCCGCTTAGATGCTTTCAGCGGTTATCCTTACCGAACATAGCTACTCTGCAATGCCGTTGGCACGACAACAGAAACACCATAGGTTCGTCCACCCCGGTCCTCTCGTACTAGGGGCAGACCCTCTTCAATTCTCCTACGCCCACGGAGGATAGGGACCAAACTGTCTCACGACGTTTTAAACCCAGCTCGCGTACCACTTTAAACGGCGAACAGCCGTACCCTTGGGACCTGCTTCAGCCCCAGGATGTGATGAGCCGACATCGAGGTGCCAAACCGCGTCGTCGATGTGAACTCTTGGACGCGATCAGCCTGTTATCCCCGGCGTACCTTTTATCCTATGAGCGATGGCCCTTCCATTCGGAACCACCGGATCACTAAGACCAACTTTCGTTCCTGCTCGAGATGTCTCTCTCACAGTCAAGCTCCCTTATGCCTTTGCACTCAACGGCTGGTTTCCAATCAGCCTGAGGGAACCTTTGCAAGCCTCCGTTACTATTTGGGAGGCGACCGCCCCAGTCAAACTACCCACCAGACACTGTCTCCAAACCGGATAACGGTATTGGATTAGATATCTAAGTATCCAAGGGTGGTATTTCAAGGGTGACTCCACGACCACTGGCGTGGCCGCTTCAAAGTCTCCCACCTATCCTACACATGAATAATCAAATACCAATGTCAAGCTGCAGTAAAGGTGCACAGGGTCTTTCCGTCCTTCCGCGGGTACCCAGCATTTTCACTGGGAATTCAATTTCACTGAGTCTCTGGTTGAGACAGTGGGGAGATCGTTACGCCATTCGTGCAGGTCGGAACTTACCCGACAAGGAATTTCGCTACCTTAGGACCGTTATAGTTACGGCCGCCGTTTACTGGGGCTTCGATTTAGAGCTTCGTCCGAAGACTAACCCCACCTCTTAACCTTCCAGCACCGGGCAGGCGTCAGTCCCTATACATCGTCTTACGACTTAGCAGAGACCTATGTTTTTAGTAAACAGTCGCCCCCCCCGATTCACTGCGCCTCAGGTGTGCTCACAAAGTAAATAAGATCACACATCCGAGTACCCCTTCTCGCGAACTTACGGGGTCATTTTGCCGAGTTCCTTAACCAGAGTTCTCTCAAGCGCCTTGGTCTGCTCGACCCACCTACCTGTGTTGGTTTGCGGTACGGTCTGCATACGCTAAACTTAGAAGCTTTTCTTGGCAGCATGGAATCAATGACTTCAGTCGTTTAAAGACACGGCATCACGTCTCGGCCGTAAAGAAGAGCGGATTTGCCTGCTCCTCAAGCCTACACGCTTGCACCGGGATATCCAACACCCGGATCACCTATCCTCCTGCGTCCCTCCATCGCACACGTATACAGGTACAGGAATATTAACCTGTTTCCCATCAGCTACGCATTTCTGCCTCGCCTTAGGGGCCGACTTACCCTGGGAAGATTAACTTTACCCAGGAAACCTTAGGTTTACGGCGAATAAGTTTCTCACTTATTTTATCGTTACTCATGCCAGCATAATCACTTCTCATTAGTCCAGCTAACCTTCCGGTTCACCTTCATCCCATCTGAGAACGCTCGCCTACCGCTCACACATAGTGTGAACCCAAAGCTTCGGTACAATGCTTAGCCCCGTTACATTTTCGGCGCAGAATCGCTAGGCCAGTGAGCTATTACGCTTTCTTTAAAGGATGGCTGCTTCTAAGCCAACCTCCTGGATGTATCAGCAACTCCACCACCTTTCCCACTTAGCATTGATTTGGAGACCTTAGCTGTTGGTCTGGGCTGTTTCCCTTTTGGCCATGGACCTTCGCACCCATAGCCTGACTGCCATGCATCATTTTACGGCATTCGGAGTTTGATAAGGGTTGGTAACCTGGTGGGGCCCCTAGCCTTGTCAGTGCTCTACCTCCGCAAAACTAACATGACGCTATACCTCAATATATTTCGGCGAGAACCAGCTATCACCGGGTTTGATTGGCCTTTCACCCCTATCC